>NZ_JACHVA010000076.1 GCF_014230055.1 Puniceicoccus vermicola
CTTTTTTTAAGATGTCGCGCTGACGACGCAGTTGCTCGTTCTCCCGGCGCAAACGCTTTAGCTCCGAGGCTTCATCAGGATCGGAGGCTCCGGAAGGCATCTCCCCCGGCTCACGCCGGTCTCGATCCCTTCCTTCTCCTCCGATCCCAGCTGCACGATTACGCCATAATCTCAGCGTGTTCGGGGAAACTCCCAGTTCTTCAGCTACGTGCTTGAGAGGGCGAGCACTACTGATCAGAAGATCAACAGCTCCCTCGCGGAACTCACGGGAATAGGCAGGTTTGGTTGGTGGCATATCGGTTATCCTTTTCATTTGCACCGAGCTGTCCAACATATCAGGGGAAGCTCAGAGTAGGGCAGTAGCTTCAGCTGCGCCCCACGTATTTCTTGAAGGGCACTGGCCGGGATGATCTCCTCTGCCCAGTCACTCTAATCGAATATCTTCGAGAGCGGAGTGTGTTTCGGAGAATGCGGAAGTGTCGGCCGGGGTTCGTAGCGTTTGGCCGCGCAGCTAGAGCTGAGCGGGTACGCTGGATCGGAGTAGGGCAGTAGCTTCAGCTGCGCCTCGCGTAATTCGTGAAGGGCACTGGCGGGATGATCACCACCTCCCCAGTGATTCTCATCGGATATCTCGAGCGCGGAGTGTGTTTCGGAGAATGCGGAAGCGTTGGTTGGCGTTCGTAGCGTTTGGCCGCGCAGCTAAAGCTGAGCGGGTACGCTGGCTCGGAGTAGGGCAGTAGCTTTAGCTGTGCCTCGGGTTCTCTGTGACCCGTATTCGGGAGATGATTACAGCTTCGATGCTTTGGATGCGCACTCTTTCGGGGCGATCAGCTGTCCACTTTTGCTTTTCCCAGATTGACTCTCTCCGGACGGGAGGGAAGGCGCTGGATTAGAATTCAGCGCCGACTCGGAGGGTGAACCCTTCGAACTTAGTGTCTTTGACGTGCTCGCCCTGGAAGGATACGCCGGCAGTGTCGATGTTGAAGAGGTAACCGAGGCCGAAGGAGAGGGCGACGCTGGGATTGTAGTGGAAGTAGTAGTCGACTCCAGCGTAGACCGCGGAGGCGTCATCAATGTGGATTTTCTCTCTCTCGATGAGAAAGGGGGTGGAGAAATTGTAGTCCACGTGGCTGTCTACGTATTGGTATTGGTAGTTCGCTCCGAAGGAGAAGGAATGGCTGGGATTGATCTCCACCATGTACTCGATACCACCACCGACGGAAAAGACTCCGGCGTCGCCTTCGACCCCTTCACTGTCGAAACCGTCGATCCACGCATCACCTTCCGTATACCAGTAGGAGTATCCGAGGAGACCGTAAATCCGTAGTCCTCGTCCGAGAGTGATTCCGAGGCGGCCTTCGATGCCGGCCGAATAATCCCAATCATCGCCGTCGGGGAAGACCACGGGGCTGGCAATGGAACCGAAAAGGCGGGTTTCTGGTTCTTCCTCGTAGGACTCCATTCCCATGTATTCCTGAGCGGTAACCGGGAGAAGGGAAGTCGAGAGAAAGAGAAGGCAGAGCGGTGTTTTCATGCGTGTGTGGAAGATGGTTGGGAAAAACGGGGGACTATATCGACTGGCTTAGAGATGCACAATAGCCCTTCGGTGTCGAGTGGTTTGCACTAATGGGCATAGGTATTTGGGATGGATAAAAATCGATGGCTGGAAGAGCGTTGCAAGCCAGGGCGGTTAGCGGGAGCGGTGCTCGAGATCTCCCCAGATGAGCATCTCGATTCCGATCTCGATCTTGTATTCGGCGCCCCAGTTGTTTTCGGCCTCCCATTGCACTTTCGGGGCGATAACATAGTAGACGTAATCTTTGTAGAGAGGCCCCTTCCGCATGAGGGACATTTCGTAGGAGAGGGTCTCTGCGGCATCCCCTTCGATGCGTCCGCGAATCCCCCAACCATCGGCCACATCGCTACCGTTGACCCTGCGACCATACTCTTTCTCGTTTAGAAGTTTCGGGACGTAGCCAATGAGGGAGGTTGCCGCCCAGCGGTAGCCCCCACCATCTTCTCCGTAGAGGTAGCTATCCGGGTCGTTCGCGTCATCGGAATCGTCGTCCTGCTGCTGTTTGTTCCACTTGGCGGAAAGGGTCTGCCGAAAGAGCCAGCGGTTGATCCAGTAGTCGGCGGTCATTGCCCCAAGGAATCCAACCCCTTCGTCGCTGTCCCAGAACACCTTTCCGTTGGGGTAGAGGGTCCAGTGCTCTCCTGGCTGGTAGGTGGGGGCCCATTGGGCGTTGACGAAGGCTTCTGGAGGCCAGTCTGCCTTGACGCCTGCCGAGGTGTCCCAGTTTTTGAAGAAGCTCCGGGCCGCGCCAATGCGAAGGGTGTTGTTCGAGTCGACGGGTGATTCGCCGGGGAGAGCTGAAGGGTCTTTGGTGGTAGCGAAGACGCGCAATCGTCTCTCAAGGTTTGGCAATTTGATGTCGGTGCCGAGGTCGATGACGGGCTGAAGCTTGAAATTGTCTGCGGCTCCAAAGTCGACTTCCCCGTAAAGTCCGAGGCGGAAACGGGACGGCGGAACCTTCAGCGGCTCCTGCCCAGCAGGGACGAACTTATTGTCGAACCAGACAATCTTCTCATGGGCGGTGTTATAGAGCCAATCGTGGGTATCATCGACCCAAGAGTTTGAATCCGTTGTCGAGGTATCCTGGGTCGATGGGTCAGTGGTGGTGCTGGTTTTTGTCTCGTTGGTCGAAGTAGTTTCCGCCGCGAGGAGGAGGGGAAGCAGCATCCCAATCAGGAGAGTCTGGTAGTTCATTGAGCAAACGGGGTAGCTCGGATTCGAATGTGAGGGAAGCGTAAAATGGGTTGAGGCGGGATCTGGTCCACTTTTCTTCCAGAAGTTTTCACCACCAGCGGCGGTTCCCAGCTTCGCCTCAGAATCTGAGACTCCTGCGATTCCCGCGGCCCAATCATCCAGGATCGCGTCGGCGAACGGGATCAATCGATTCGCTCTCGTACCACAGGCTGCCAGCCTGTGCGGCGGTTGACCGCCTCTCGGATCCGAATCCTCGTGTATTTCGGGAGACCTTGCTAAGGCTCCCGAAATGAAGACGTTTTCCCCGGTAGGGTAGTCTCCTTGTGCGGCCTTGCTTCGGCTCAGGCTCAATTGCCTCTGACTGGGAGCGGAGGTGCGCCCGGTGAACTGACGTTGACGGAACCCGGTTTAGTTGCGATCGAGCCGGGAGCCTTGAATCCCCGTGCCTTGTTTTTCTCCTAGCCCGGAGAGGCAAGTGATTCGTTCGAAATCACCACGGACGCCTTCATCTTGGAAAGGATCGGGCTACTCGTAGCTGTTCTCCGAAGACCTTCGTGGGGCAGTCGGCTGCGGGAAGAGGATCAGTAGGCCCCGCGGATATTCTCGCGGACCTCGGCTTCGTAGAAATTGCGAAGCTTTTGGTGGAGTTCCTCGGGCAATGGGTCGAGTCGGGATGCGGTGGCGTTGCCTTTGGCTTGAGAGGGGGAACTCGCGCCGGGAATGATGGTGGAAACGGCTTCGTGGTCGAGGATCCAGCGGAGGGCGAATTGCACCATCGACATGCTCTCGGGGACGAAAGCTTTCAGTTCATCAGCGAGCTCCACTCCTTTTTCGAAGGGAAGACCGGCGAAGGTTTCCCCGACATTGAATTGGGCTCCGTCGCGGTTGAAGTTGCGGTGGTCGTCCTCGCCAAAAGTGGTGGACTGGGTGAACTTGCCGGTCAGCAATCCGCTGGCGAGAGGGAGGCGGACAATGATGCCCGTTCCGGTGGCCTGGGCCTCGGGGAAGAGCTCGGTGATCAGTTTTTGGCGGAAACAGTTGAAGATGACCTGCAGGGAGAGGAGACCTTCCTGTTTCATGCAGAGGAGGCCTTCTTCGACGGTCTCGACGCTGGCGCCGAAGTGGGCGATGAGACCCTCGGCTTGAAGTTTGCGGAGCCAGTCGAAAATCGCGCCGTCTTGGAGGACCTTGATCGGAACGCAGTGAAGTTGGAGGAGGTCGAGTTGATCCACTCCGAGGCGGGAGAGAGAGCCTCGGACTGATTCGCGCAGACTCTCTTCTGAATAGTTGTTGGGGAATACGGGGCCCCGGCCGAACTTGGTAGCGATACGGGGCTGAATCCCCTCGGCCTTGATGAACTCCCCGATGAGGGATTCGCTGCGACCGTCGCCGTAGACGTTGGCGGTGTCGAAGAAGGTAACGCCATTTGCGGCGGATTCGGAAAGAATGGCAAAGGCGGTCTCCCGATCAATGGCACTGCCCCAGCTCGCCCCGATTTGCCAACAGCCCATCCCAACTTCGCTGACTTCAAATCCTGATTTCCCGAGTAAGCGTTTCTTCATTTCCATGGGAGCACTCTAGGAGAAGTCTTCGGATTTTTCCACCCGTTTTGGGGAATCTTCCTTCCGATTCGAGGTGTGTGTTGGAGCGTTGCGCTTGTTGTCCTGTCCGCTGGATTGTTCAGTCAAGGCGGATATAATCCTGAGGCTGGCAACCAAGAAGCCTCCCGGAAGACTTTCTTCAGCCGGGATGATTTTATGCGGAGCTACTCGCCCTCCGGAATAGGGATGAGGCGGCTGTTCCAACGGGTCATCGTCTCGTTGGTGGGGAAAAAGATGCAGAGGGCGCGGTAGCCATTCCCAGTCGGCCAGCGGCGACGGTAGACGAGACGGTAGGTGTCGTCGTCGTCGATTGCGGCGAGGATCTGGTAGGGAACGGAAGAGCCGGAAGGAAGCTCTATTTTTGCCCCTCGCCCGGGCCCAATCGTGAGCTTTTGGTCACTGGTGGCGACTTTGAGGGGGATGGATCCCATATTGAATCCGTAGATCGTGTTCGGAGGGATGTTGTCGAAGTCGATGGGGATGGCGACGAGCTGGTGGGTTGCCTGATCGGGGTTGTCCTGGCCGAGGAGGAACTGGGTCTGATTCAGCCCGGGTGTGAGTTGGCTTTGCAGTTGAGGGACGTATTGATCTTCTTGGTCGGGGCCTTGCGCCGGGATGCGCCGGTAGAGAGTAAAATTTATCGGACCTTGATATTGGATGGGGTCGCTGATGGCGTTGCGATCAAACTGGATCGGGTGAAACTCGTTTTGAGTCCGGTAGTAGAGTTCGTAGGTGTGGGGTTGATATTTTTCCGGAACCTCCTCCCCCCGTTCGTATCTCACTGGAGGGATATGGCGATGCAGGAGAATTTGCAGGGTGGCGCTAACCTGTGGAGGTTCTCCCTGGGCAAGGGGGCTGGCTAGGACCAGGAGCAGAAAAAAGAGCTCGGTCACTCGGCGACGGATCCGGGCGCGAAGGTCTGCTTTGGGATCTCGAACTGCAGAGGAGAGAAAGGGGGACTTAGATTTCATGGTCTTCGAGCCACCGGAAGGAGACGACTTTGTAGGGACGTTCATTCGAGCCGGGGCGGATTTCCTGAGGTTGGCGTTGGACGACCATTTCGCATCTGGCGCGGGCGACGGACTCGTTGGTGATAGGATCCACCGATTGCCCGTAGGAGCGGATTTTGAACGTGTCCGACCGGACCGAGAGGGCCGCACCGACGCGTGAGAGGAGGTCGGCCTGGGTCATGAATCCGGGCTGGCCGTAAGAGAGCGATCCCATGCCCGTATACCGATTGAATTGGTTGAACCGATTGAGTTCGTTGTAGTCGATATAGTTGTCGGGTTGTTCGTAGCGCTGGTTGATGCTGGAAGCTTCGAGAGCGGCCTGAAGGGCACCGATCGCGCGCTCGCGCTCGGTCGGGCTCAGGTTGAGACGAGCATTTTCGTGGGATGAGAGGAAGGCAGGGTCGTCAATGACCCGGTTCACGAAGTGGCTGAGAGAGATGAAGGGGCCGCGTTTCTTGACCTGTTCGACGATTTCGGTAGCGAGGTCTTCGATCTCCAATGAACTGAGGGTGCGGTATCCGGCATAGGTCGGTGCAGCTTGCTCGTCCGAAGTGTCGGCTTCTCCGAGTAGGGGAGAGGCGTGTTTCAGGTAGGGGGCCCTGTCGTCGTAAGGTGTGCTGTTGATCGTTGCCCCTACCGTTCCTCCCAGGAGCGATCTCCAGGCATCGATGGAGGTCGAGTTGACGTTAAAGGCACCGCGGATCATAAGAACTTTTGCGGCCTCTTTGTAAGATTGAATTTCGGAAGGGGTGGCATTTTCCGAAGCAATGAGGCGCGGGTTGAGAATGATGGAATTGGCGGAGTCATACTCGGCGAAAAAGTAGCGGTCCCAGAGGTAGTCGTTGAGAAGGTAAGACCAGTCGTAGAGCGAGGACTGAGGATCGGTCGGAAGGTTGGAACGCGTGAGGTAGGTGTGACGGCTGCGGTCGTCCAAGGGGACCCCGAGGGGGGCCAGGGAGTTGCCAATCGCGAAGGCGGGATAGCTGCTGTTTACATTCCAATCCGAGTCGCTGCTGGCAAGGGAGTCATTGAAGAAGTTCGTGATTGAGTCGGTGCGAGGTGAGGGGGGAGCGGTCGACGCGTGCGTGAGAGAACCGACAGATTGGAAGTATTCGGGACCAGAGGGGATATCGAAAAGAGTGTCCTGGGTGATCAGGGAGATGTTGGGGTCGTTGGTGTAGCCCACTGCGGGCTGAGTATAGAGGAGGGATTGGTAGAAGCTTCCCCAATCTGTGGAAGAGCTCCCGGGTTCCGCCCAACGGTAGGAGCTCATGTTGTCGGAGCGGTTCCCCGACCAATTGAGGTAAAGTGGGTTGTAGCGGGTATCCCGGCCGGGCTGCTGGGCATGCTCGATGGGAGTGCGTTCGCTTCGGACGGCTCGAGGATTGAAGGAAGCCAGAGTCGAAACGATCGGCTCCAGATTACTGTTGTAGGTGACCGGGTGGAAATTTTCGGTCCAGCGGAGATTCTGGGTGAATCCAACAATCGGGAAATAGTTGTCACCGCCTAGACTGGCTGCCGGGAGAGAGTTCCAAGTCGTCGAGGATGCCGTCGCTTCAGCGAGAATGTTGGAAGGCGAGACGGACCACGCGGGAAATGGGTTGGAGGTCGTTGAGCTGTTGCTCAAGGCGCCGTGGTTGAAACCACCGACCGACTGAAGTGGATGGTTCTGGATGAGGTTTTGCAAGGTGTTGTTGCCGAGGTTAACCCCCATGAGGATCACCAGATTGTTAAGGCTCGAGGTGTTGGAGCTATTGCCAAGGTCGCGGGCGAGTCTGAGAGTGAAATTCTTGCTGAGGTCGGGGACGTTGCCGGAGTCTGTTGGGCGGAAATTTTCACTGAGATCTGAGTAGAAATATCCGCCTTGGATGAATGCGGGCGAAGAGGCATCCGCCAGAGTGTTTCCGATGCCGCTGGCGCTGGACCAATCTTGCTCTTCTACGCCGGGAGGGAGGAAGAGCTTTGCTTCGCCGGCGGCAAATGAACTGGTGATATTCAACCGGATGGCTCCATGGTCCTTCCCGCCTTCGTCCCCCCCGTCGAAGACGACAGGTTGGCTGCTGCTGCTGTACTTTGGTTCCCAGGTATGAGTGTTTCCGCTGGTGTCGGTCCAATCGACTTCCGGAGTCCAATTGTATTTCAGTTTGTTCGCGCTTGAGGTCAGGATGAGGCTATAGGTTGTTTGCGGTAGATCCACATTATAAGGATTCCAGAGCATGATCGCGGGGAACACCATCAGGCGGGCGGTGTATTCAGGATTGGATGGCGTCGAGGCGGTGGTCTCAAGGAGCATCATGTGGGTGTGCAGCTGAACCATCGTGATGACGGGATAGACTCCCATCAGACTGTTGGTCTGAGGTTGGACGTTGAGGCTGTTGGCTCGCATGCGGTAAAAGCTGCGAAGCTGTTCCCACGGAGGGCCTCCGGGGTCCCGCCGCTCGACCTGAGTAGCGCTGTTGCCGCGGGCCGCGTCGGAGTCGGCTGGGTCATAGGGCTGAGCTTGATTGCGGTGGCCGAAGACGAGCTGTCCGTGTTCTGCGAGAAGAACTCCGAACTCGGTGTCGTCGGAAAAAGCGCCGCTGAGGTTGCCTTTGAGTCCGCCCTCGCGAGCGTCGGAGAGGACTCCCAGGGAAAGGGGAGTTAGATCGTGGTAATGGTTGGCGAGAAGGCCGTTGATGTTCCCATTACTGAGCCCAACACCTTCCAGTGGATAGCGGAGCTGGTTCAGGCGGGTGATTCTGGCGAGTAGAGCGGTGTAGGAGTCGTTCTCAAAGATGGAACCGAGGCTGTTGAGAACCGTCAGATTTTCCTGAGGATTGCTATCTTCGATAAATTCCGGGGCCATCCGTGGTGCGGAGAGACTGCTCAGGGCCGCATTCTGGGGAAGGTTGCTGCGCGCGTGAGGATTGTCCATCGCGACGCTGGCTTTGATGCCTTCGTCGGCAACCCACCATGCGTAGTTCGCCTCAATGTCACCGCCGGTGTTTCGGAGGTCTTCGAGAGGAAGATAGATATTTCGCGGGTCCGCCGGGTTTGCTTTGTCGATCTCCAAAAGGGGGATGTCGGAAGGCTGACGGGTATGGTTCGAAGGATTCGCGTTGGGGGAGCTGACCAGCCAAGCGAGGGCGCCGCCCGGATTTCCGAGACCGTTTTTGATCGGAGCCGGATTTTGATGGGGATCTCCTCCGGTGCCGTGGTTTGGATCGTGGGGATTGGTAATCCAGACCCCGGTCCAGTAAGGCTCCGTGACTCCGGTAATGGCTTCCGTGTCGGTGGAAGTGTCGAGGATGGAGGCGCTGGCGGTGACCCGCTGATCGGCACCTGTAGTCTGTTGTAGTTCACCGAGGGCTTCGATTGCTGCAAAGAGAGCGACTTGCCGCGCATCGGTCTTTTGTGAAACCGTTGTTTGATGAAGAGTCTCGATCCGAAGCCAGCCCGCAATCGTGATGAGAAGGATGAGGATCAAGGCCATCAGTGAAAGCGAAATCACGAGGGCGAAGCCGGATCGTTTTCGGGACTGAGCACGACAGGCGGAAGGTTGAGGCCGAGAGCCTGCGAAATGGTCTTGCATGTGGTCGCGGGGTTCGAGGGATGGGTTTGAGGAAGGGGAAGGGATTTTCCGAATTCTGTCAGGCAAACATCACAGAGGCCCGTAAAAAAAAAAAACAGGCAGACCGGAGTCTGCCTGTGCATGCCCCGGATAGGGCGGAAAATATCGGGAGAGGCCGCTTTCCAGCGCTTAGCGTCGGCGGCGACGGATCATGATCACCGCGGCGGCGATAGCGCCGAAGATCATGCTGGCCTGTCCGGGTTCGGGAATGCCGTCGTAGGAGACTTCCACATTGTCGAGAAAGATATCTCCTCCGGCATCCTGTTTTCTGTAAAATGCCAAGGTGTCAAAGGTGAAGGTGTTTGCCGGAGAATCCTGCGTAGAGAGTACGATGCCATTCATCGAAAATGAAAGGCTTAGGGTGTCAGTGTCGGTCCGCAAGAAGGTGAAACTCGTTGGGTAGCTTGTTTCAGCCTCAATTTTGACTCCATTTGCGGTTCCACTCCCAGAGACTGAGGTCATCGAGGTTGAGCCAAGTAGGTCGTCTGATACTCCGGTTCGTCCGGCAAAGGTTGTTATATTAGAAGTGTCTGCTCCGAGGTTCGTATTTAGACGGTATCCGCTATAGTTGTTGAAGAGGGCATTGGTGTCCCCATAGTCGTCGGCGGAGACCTGATTCGAGAGTCCTTCCGAATCCAAGATTCCAATGCGGAATCCATAATTGCTATCTCCAACAGATGCCATTTCCAGATCGAAGCTGA
The DNA here is from genome assembly GCF_014230055.1 of Puniceicoccus vermicola. NCBI lineage: Bacteria > Pseudomonadati > Verrucomicrobiota > Opitutia > Puniceicoccales > Puniceicoccaceae > Puniceicoccus > Puniceicoccus vermicola. Next base: position 9,693 of record NZ_JACHVA010000076.1, read on the forward strand.
CTGTCATTGATTCTCCAACTTCCAGAGAGGTTGGAGAGAAATAGGTTAGGAACCGAGAAGTGGTATTAATTGATTTAAGCTGCCCATTATCCACTACCAAGCCTCCTGAGGCATTGGAATTGTACCATCCGTCTCGATTCCCGTCGGAAAAATTGTCGGAGTAGATGATTTGACTGGCCGCCTGCGATTGAACGGAGGCAATCAGAAAGGCAAAGACTCCTAGAGCGGTCGAACCGACTTTGGGAAGGAGCGAAGATTTTGAGAAATTAAGGTGGTTTGGGGTTCTCTTTTTCATGGGTATATTTCCCTCGAACTCGGCTGATTTGTCAAACATAATACCGTGAAAAATTATAAAATATCGGTAGAAATTAGGTTTGTATCCGTTAATTTCTTAATATGTGCGAAATTTTTCCGATTTTGAGAAGTGTTGAAAGAATCTCCTTGAAAACTAACGTTAAAAATAGGACATTTGGGAATGTCGATCAATCAACAGAAAATTGCTGAGGCGTTAGACGTTTCGGTGATGACGGTTTCCCGAGCTCTGCGCGACCATCCGGATTTGGCGGAAGGGACGCGGGAGATGATCCTCCGGAAAGCGGAAGAGATGGGCTATCGCAAGCATTTGAAGAAAAGGGGCAAGCGTGTTGAAGTGGAGGAGAAGCCGTTGCGCCGGATGGGGATCCTTTTGTTCGAGGATGAGATCATTGGCCAGAGAGATCTTTTCAAGTCAGGGGTGGTTCGAAGCATCTTTCTGTCCATCCAGAAAGAGTGTCAGCGCCTCGGGGTAGAAACGGTCGTGGAAGTTTTTACGACGGGATCTTCTGAGGTGCCAATGCTGGTGCGGAATCGCTCGGTCAGTGGAATTTTCCTTCTGGGCCGGTACGAGAAGTCGATCATGGAGAGGCTGGAAGGAATTCCGGCGATGGCGGTGAGTAATTTTGTGGGGCACTTGGGTTTGCCGCGAGTCGTTGCCGATAATTTTCACGGAATGTGCGAGGCGACTGAGCATTTGATCGGGTTGGGGCACGAGCGCATTCTATTTCTGGGGGATCAGCAGGGGCGGGCGCAGATTTTCGAGGAGCGGTCGTTTGGTTACCTGGCCGCCATGCAAAAGCACGGCCTACGGTCGGAGGTCTTGTTTTTTGATCGGCGGCATGAACCGATGCCGTTGAAGGAAATCGAAAAGGTTACGGGGATCGTCTGTAGTAACGACAGTCTGGCTTACAAGGTTCAGGCGGCAATGAGAGCTGAAGGAGTCTCTTTGCCGGATGAATGCAGTATGGTTTCGTTTGATAATATTGAAGCGTACCATAATGAAGGAGCGATCACTTCCTACGAGCCCGATTGGGGGTTGATGGGGCGGATGGCTGCAGAGTTGATGAATGCATCCCCGCTCTCATTGCTTCAGAATGACGTTTCGGTTTCCGTTCCCGGTCGGTTGGTCGTGCACGGTTCGACCGGGGCTCCCCGTTCCTGAGTGGTTGGGTCTTTCAGCATTCGTAGGAACGGTTTTTGTCGTTCTTCTTCTGTGGATCTCTTTTGGTGGCGAGGACGTCAATACCCCGGGATGACCGTAGCATCGAGCCTTGCTCGATGATCTGCGTTGGAGAGGTTCCGATCCTTTCGGATCTGCTGGTCGTCGGCGAAGCGCTCGCATTGTCATCGGCGAAACGCCGATGCTACGTCGTGGCTTCCGTCTTCGTCCACGGGAGGTCGCTGTTGTGGAGAGTCAATCCCTTGTGGTGGGCATTCAGTAGGGCTTCGGAGAGGCCGTCTGCGTAGGTGTAGGTCTCTCCTGCTTCCTCTCTGTTTTTGAGAGCGGATGCTGGGATGTCTTCGATTTTGAGGGATTGATGGATTCTCTCGATGAATCGGGTGTGTTCTCTTGCTAGGTCGAGGGAGCAAACGTTGCTCTCCAATTTTTGAAGGCCTTTGCAAACATTGTGGAACATCACTGTGCGCGTGTCTGGAAACGGGGGGAAGGTTTTGTTTTCTGGGGAAAGTCCGGCAAGGGTGAGTTCGCTTCCGGTTTTGTCATTCCAGTAATATTGTCCGCGGGTTGTCTCGAGGATGATCTCTGCAGCTTCGAACTTTTCGCTGGAGTGGCTCATGTTGATCACGATTTCAGGACCTTCGACGAGTTGGACTCGCGCGGAAAAAGTATCAAAGCTTTCGATTGCCTGGGCTCGGTATTGCCGGTTCTCTAGAGTCCTGATGGTTCCGGCCGCTTCCCGTGATGAGCCTGACCAGAAAAGGGCCATGAGAATGAAGTGGGCCATCGCGTTGTTGGTCGGGGAGTCGAGGACGGGGATATCATTGATCGAAAGTTTTCCAGCCCAATCGGTTCGCTTGTAGTAGGAGTGGGGCCGCGGCCAGAGGGCGCAGACGCGTATCTTTTGAAGTTGTCCCAACTCTCCGGCGACGAGAAGGTCTTTAATTTTCCAGAGGGTGTCGGCGTACATGTTTTGGAAGCCGACGAAGACTTCGCGCCGATTGTGGCGTTTGGCAGCGTCCATCGCATTGATTTCGGCAAGGGTTGCCGCTGCCGGTTTTTCGACGAGAACATGCATGCCCGCATTGAGGGCATCGATGGTCATGACTCGGTGCCAGCCGATCCCGGTGGGTATGCAGCAGAGGTCAATCTGACCCGCTTCCTCTTTCAGCATGTGCTGATGGTTGGAGTAGATTCGGCAGCCCATCGCCCGCATTTTTTCGCATTTTTGAGGAACCTCTTCGGGGTTGATGACGGTGGCGGCGCAGAACTGAACGAGTCCTTCTTCGGCTAGGGTCAGGATGGAGCGGAAGTGGCAATCTCCATATCCCGAGACTCCAATCAGCGCGACCTTAATGGGCAGGCTGGGGATTTCGGGCGAATCAGTGTTTGTCTGGCTCTGAGTCGGATTCACGGATGGTTATTCTTTGATCGGGCAGAGTTGGGCTTTGAGCCTACTGGTCTAGGTCGTTGTTTAGAATAGGAAGAGTGCGCGGAAGCTGGAATCTGGATGCGAGTTCCGGAGTTGCTTCGTTCATTAGCTCAACGACCCAGTCCGCAACCAAGGCGCTGCCAGCGGTGGAGAAGTGGGTTCGGTCGGTCGTGCCGGTTGGGCTGAATTGGAGGCTCTCTTTGGAAGTGATCTTTGAAAATTGATCGAAGCTGTATTGGTGGAGGTCGAGAAGAGGGACGTTCATCTCTTCGGCGACGATTTTCACGGACTCCGCGTAGGGCTCGAGGCTATCCGAGAGGGTGCCGTTGCTGTGGTAAACCCGGCGGCATACCGGTGAGACGAGGACGGGGGTCGCACCTTGTTCGCGGGCTTCGCGGACGTAGCGGCGCAGGTGGTCTCGGTAGTCGGTTTCAGGGTCGCTCTCCCGCTCCGGTCCTTTGCCCGGTTGGTCGTTGTGACCAAACTGAATGAGAACCCAGTCGGGGTTCATGGCCATGGCCTTGTCCCAGCGACCTTCGCTGCGGAAGCTGCGGGAGCTGCGTCCGCCAACAGCCGTGTTTTCGACGCGAATACCGGGAGTTGTCCAGTGTTGGAGAGCCCAGCCCCATCCGGCTTGGTCGCGGTCATCACTCTTGCCGGTAACGGTCGAGTCGCCGACGAGAACCACGAGGATCTCACCAGGGTTGTGTGCTGGGTCTACGGTTGAGTTGTTTTCAGGGATTTGTGGCATAGAGTCTCCGTATTGAAGGGCGCCTGCATCGGGATTGGAACCTGTGAAGTATCCTTCTTTTAGGCCCGGTAGGGGTTCTTTGCGGATCTGAGACGGGTCGATCCCGCGGTTTCGGGCCGGGCTATCTTCGGTCAGGGAAAGGTCGTAGGACTCCGGATCCCGGAATCCGCTCGGTCCATGGCCAACCCAGGTGCTGTTGGCTTCGAGGTCGGCTTCTGCCGCCTCGGTTAGGCTCTGGAGCCATTGCTTCTGAATGGCGCTTGCGGAGGAGCTGTCTCGCACGGGGTCCCAAGGGCGTGGGTGTTCCTGATTCGCGAGGATGAAAACATTGGCATCCGTTTTCCAATCCGGTTTGGGGAGAGGATCGGAGGATCGGGTCCAGTTGCGGCACCAGAAGAGGTTGTTGAAAAAGTGATAATTGGGAGTGGTCAGCGGAACGGCCATTCGGTGGTAGTTCCGGTTGATGGCCGTGTCGGCGGTGCTGGTGTTGTGGTAGACCCAAACCTCCACATCGGGATAGAATTGCTCGCCTTGGCCGAAGTTGCGAAGGTCCTCCTTGTTGTCTAGAAAGAGGTTCCGGTAGATATAGACTGGCCCGGTTTGAGGGGCTTTGATGCGGAAACCGCAACGTGTGCGGATGATGAGATTATCGTGCCAGCGGCCGTTTACGCTGGGCCCCATGGTCTCCATGCCATCGTCGTTCAGGTTGTTGATTTGGTTGTGGTGGACGTGCAAGTCGGGGTTCGCGTCTGGCATGTTGGGGGCCCAAGGAGGGTTTCCGACGTCTTCGATGCCGTCCCAGTGGTCATGGATGTAGTTGTCGTGAATCTCATGACCTCCGTTTGTGTCGTTCATTCGGATACCCGCACGGTCGTAGAACCCGCCTGCTTTCATGGCGGTCCAGTTGTCCCAGGCGCCGTTTCTCCAAGGGTCTGCTCCAGCGTAGGGGCTGAGACTGATACGATTGTTGCGAAGGATTGCGTCCTCGGCGCCTTCCTCAAGGAGGATTCCGTAATCGGCGGGGTCGATGATGCAGTTTTCGACGATCACCCCTTTGGAGCTTTTGATTCCCACCCCTATGGCGGAGTTTCCGACTGCAAGGTTGCGGATGACGCAGTAGTCCTGGCCATTGGTGTCGATGGTCGCCTCGCGGGGGGCAACCGTCATGGTCATGAGGTTTGGGTCGAGATTGTTTTTGAAGCGAATGAGCAGTTCCTGTTGCTCGTTTCGATACATCGCCAGAGCTCGGACTCCATCCCATCCGGTCCGGCCTACGCCGGTAAGGAACGCTTCTTTCCAGTGGATTTTGCTATTTTCTGAGCTGGTTCGCTTTTCATCCAGAGTCGTAATGGTCTGGCCGTTGGCGGTTACGGTGAAAGGGAAGAAATCGAGAGGAAGGCGGAAGACTCCGGGGCCGATATCCGGGGCAGGTTCCCATGGCTCCTCGATCGGGGTGCTTCCGTCGATTTTTACGCCGGGGCCCGACCCGATAAGGGTGATGGGGGCTTCCTCGGTTCCGCTGTTTTGGAAGGATACGCGCTCTTGGTAAACTCCTGGGCTGACGTGAATGGTGTCGCCAGCTTGGGCTTCATTCAGGGCTTCCTGGATCGAGTTGAAGTTCGTATCTATTTCAGTGGGGGCGTTGACCCACAGGTCGGCTCCATTTGATAAAGGAGCGCCTTGGAAGGCAAAAAAGAATGCAGCGGCTATTTTCAAGAAGGAACGCATGGTGGGGCTTTAACGGTATATTTAGAGGCTTGGCGATTGCGGGGAGATGAATCTCGATCGATCCTCAAGCCTTTCCTTGTTTATGGTTCGAGTGGTTCAGTAGATCAATGAAATAACATAGATTTTCTGATAAATTTCGTTAAAAATAAAATATAACGGTAAAATATTGCCAAGGTCCTCGTTCTCAAGTTGGATTCGAAGATCTCCGGCACCCAGGTATGCTTTTCAGACTGCACGATGAAAAAGAAGCTGTCGGTTGGGCCGGGGAGTCATTGTAAATTTTATGAAGAAAGCTCCTGTATCATCACTCTCAGCAACGAGGCTTCACCGTTTTTGGGGAATGCCCATGATTTGCCTCTTTGTAGCACTGGCCTTTGGCGCTCTCCATGGAGAGGCCGAAACGGTTGTGCTCAAAGATGTCGAATTTCTGCCGGAGGGCCGAAACGAGAGGATGGATGTTTATCTTCCGGATTCGTCTTTCGAAGGACCTGTTCCCGCTATTTTACTGATCCACGGAGGGGGATGGATGGTGGGGGACAAAGCCTCCCGGCGGGAACGGATGATTGCCGAGACTTTGTCGAATGCCGGATATGCGGTATTCTCGACCAACTATCTCCTGAACGAGCGGGATGAAAACAAGAGGGTCACCTTATTGGCGTGGCCTCAGAATGTGATCGATTGCAAGACGGCCCTACGATTCATTCGGGCGAAAGCCGGTGAGTATGGCGTCGATCCCGAGCGGATCGCCGTCATGGGAGGTTCAGCGGGAGGGCATCTTTCGATGATGGTGGCCGCCACCGCGAATGAAGAGAAATGGAATGAGCAAGGGCTTTATCCAGAGGAGGACAATTCGGTGCAGTGCGTCGTCAATCTGTACGGCCCCGCCGACATTCGGGGAAAACCCGTGAATCCCTTTAGCAGATCCGACAAGAGTGTTATCGAGGCTCACGAAGAGGAGGCTTCGCCGATTACCTATTTCGATTCTACCTTTCCGCCCATGTTGATTCTTCAGGGAACCGGAGACCGGACGATCCCGGTCGAACAGACACGCGAGTGGGTGGCAGAGTTGTCGGAGTTCGGTTTTGAGTATTGCTACGTCGAAGTTGCGGGCGCTCCCCATAGTTTTGATCTGAACCCCGAGGAATTAGACCTGAGACCGATGGTCTTGGCATTTCTGGACAAGCACCTGCGCGGGGTCGGAGTAGGGCAGTAGCTTCAGCTGCGCCTCGCGTCTTTCATGGAGGGCATTGGCGGGGATGATTTCCGCCGTCCAGTGAATCTCATTGGATCTCTTCGATAGCGTTGGGTTTTTGGAGAATGCGGGTGCGTCGGCGGGGTTCGAAGCGTATGACCGCGCAGCTAAAGCTGAGCGGGTACGTTGGATCGGAGTAGGGCAGTAGCTTCAGCTGCGCCTCGCGTCTTTCATGGAGGGCATTGGCGGGGATGATTTCCGCCGTCCAGTGAATCTCATTGGATCTCTTCGATCGCGTGGGGTTTTCGGAGAATGCGGGTGCGTAGGCGGGTTTCGAAGCGTATGGCCGCGCAGCTAAAGCTGAGCGGGTACGTGGTATCGGGGTAGGGCAGTAGCTTCAGCTGCGCCTCGCGTCTTTCATGGAGGGCATTGGCGGGGATGATTTCCGCCGTCCAGTGAATCTCATTGGATCTCTTCGATAGCGTTGGGTTTTTGGAGAATGCGGGTGCGTCGGCGGGGTTCGAAGCGTATGACCGCGCAGCTAAAGCTGAGCGGGTACGTTGGATCGGAGTAGGGCAGTAGCTTCAGCTGCGCCTCGCGTCTTTCGTGGAGGGCATTGGCAGGGATGATTTTCGCCGTCCAGTGAATCTCATTGGATCTCTTCGAGGGCGGTGGATGTTTGGGGAGTTGCGCAAGCGTTTGCCTTAGAGAACGGGCCCGAGCATGGCGATCGTGTTGTTCCAGAGACGCCGTCGGATCGACCAAGCGGACACCTCTTCGGCGGTGACCGGATGGGAACTCTCGAGGTAAGATTCCTGACGCTCGCGCATGGCAACCGTCATCTTGGGATCACAGAGAAGGATGTTGTTCTCGTAGTTCAGCTCGAAACTACGCCGATCCATATTGGCCGAGCCGATCAGGGTAACGTTCCCGTCCAGGGTGAGCGATTTAGTGTGGAGGAGGCCGCCTTCATATTCGTGGATCTCAACTCCGGCGGCGAGGAGGTCTTGGTAATAGCTGCGCGAGGCGGCCCCGACGATCCAGGAATCGTTTCGAGCCGGGAAGATGATCGTAGTTTTCACTCCGCGACGGGCGCAGGCGCAGAGGGCGGACTGCATCGCTTCGTCCGGGACGTAATAGGGGGTGCTGATGCACAGTTCACGGCGGGCGGAGTAGATCAGGGTTTCAAAAAATTCGGGCATGGCGGAGGTCCGGACAGTGGGTCCGGTGCCGATCACCTGGGCGGTGAACCCCGGTTCGCCCGCGCGAAGTGGTTCCCGGATCACATCTCCGAGATCTTCGTCGACCTGGGCCATCCAATCCGTTGCGAAAAGATGTTGGTTCTGGCGTGCGACGGGACCTTCGAACCGCATCATGGCATCCACCCACGGTGCGAATTTGGCTTTGACGCGAAACTCGGGGTCGGCGCAATTCTGGCTACCGCAGTAGGTGATCCAGTTGTCGATGACCAAAATCTTGCGGTGATTGCGGAGGTCGAACCGCCCCTTCAGGGGGCGGAGAAGTGGATTCCCGATGGGCAGGGCAACGGCGATGCGAACTCCGGCCTCCGCCATCGATTTCCAGTGCTTGGACTCGATCATGGCGCGCGAACCGAGAGCATCGGCCATCGCTCGGCAGGTGACTCCGCGTCGGGCGGCTCGTTTGAGCGCCTCGGCCATCTTCAGGCCGTTGTGATCCGTGAGCCAGATGTAGAACGTCAGGTGGACATGCTCTTGGGCAGCGTCAATGTCCGCGATCATCGAATCAATGGTCGCGTTGGAGTCCTTGAGGAGGTGCGCCCGGTTTCCTCCGACAGGATGGAAGCCGTTGACCGTCCGCCCAAGATGGAAAAGATGCCGGTAATCTTCGGGGATGGAGGCCTTTGCGGTTTCGCTATCAATTCCCGGCGTATCGGCGACGTGGGGGAGGGTGCCGAGGACTTTGTGAACGCGGGCGACTCGACTCCGACCGATGTTGGTTTCTCCGAGAAGGAGGTAGGAGATAAGTCCCACGCCGGGGACGACCACCATCACCACAATCCAAGCAACCCGAGAAGCCGGTTCGCGGTGGGGCCTTAAGAGAATGCGGATGATGACGAGAATATGGAGGACGATGTAAACTCCCATCGCCAAAAGGGTGAAAACTTCGTGGTCAGTCATGGGTAGAGGAAGAGCGGTGCGGATCGAAAGCCACGATTCTGGTCGAGCGGCCGGTTGATCGATTTGACGTCATTCATGGTAGCGGTCTTCGTAGGTTCTGTGAGGAGTCTGCAGGCATTGTGCCTCTTTTGCCTCTCAGGGAAAGCCCGAATGGTCATGAGGCTGCTCTTGACTGTACGGAGGTCGAAGTTCCGGGGGGGATCTGTCGATTTCAGCCTGCTTCCGGGCATATCCTTCCACACAAATTCCTAGACGAACGTTTTCCTGTAAAATCTCCGATTTGCCCTGGAGGAGTATGCCTCAAATGGAGCGCGGAATTCATTCCGCCCCGTCAGATTGGCTGCACATGAAAAGTTTTCCTCAGAATCTAAGGCGAAAGGCCTGAGTGGCATGCGGGGCGGGATGAATTCCGGGCTTCCTTGTTCTTGCGTTTGCGCGACCGTCCAGAGCGATAGGCTTGTGTATAAGGATATGCTTTCGGAGGACGTGGGCGGCGGTGCCACGCTGGGAATGCGGCGCATATAACGATGATATCCGTCGCGAGGGTCCCTCGACCTTGCCGAGTCTTTACCAGTCCCGTTGTCTGATTCAGGCCTGGGCGGACAATCTGGCTTGGGGAAGACCAACCTCGCTGAGAAGGGAGTCGGGCATTGGTTCGGGGAGCGAAAATGAGACTCGATTGCGGGAATTTTTGAGCGTATCTGAGTATTGGTTCTTCTGTGACTAAATCTTCACTCCCCACTTGCAAATATTTCTATTTTGGAGTTTAGTGGGTGAATCCCCCATAAAAGCGGCATCTTCTTGATGCAGCGAAATGTCTCTTTTCAGCTTTTTAGTTCGATGACCTAGCCCCTCTAATAATGCGATCGATGAAGGAATTGTTTCCTCGTTGATTTTTGTTTTCGGATCGGAATCTGCTCCGATTCTATTTTTTAAAACCTTTGCTCGATCCGCACACGGACAGTGGTGTGATCGAAGCTCACGGATGGCCTGAAACCCCTCGTTCTCGCCGGGATCCGTGGTTTTCGATTCACCGTGTAGATCGTCGTAAAGACTGTCACGCCCTCGTCGTGAGAGCGTGCTTACCCCTGATGAAACCCCGTTCTGCACATGATTTTATTGCCTGTTTTTGCTTTCCTGCTTTAGCGGCTTCAGCACTTCTTTCTGGCTGTTCCACCGTAGGAAGGCAAAAGATTGTCATCTCGGCCCCTCCTCGCGTTCAAGTTGTAGAAACTTTGAATCGGCAGGAGGCCGCATCCCGGATGAAGGGGATCGAGGCTGAATTCCGGGGATCGGAGGTGCCGATGTTTGGCCGAGACTATTCCGGCCCGCCCCCGGAGGATCTTCAATATGCGGTTATCGACGAGGATTCGGTGCGCAGTTTGGCGTGGTGGTGCCAGCGGGTGACTAATACCGAATTTAGGAAGTTTTGATAGTTATGGCGGGATGGGAAATGAGTCTGAGCGAGGCGGCCCAATTGGAGGCGGGTCTGCGACCCGTGCCATTTGGGCTAACGCTGCTCAGGCTCATTTCCCGCCCGTCCCAGGGGGATGCCCCAGAATCGAAGGTCGCGGCGTTGCAGGGATCGGAGCGTATCTCGATACGAATCCGATCCCTGCGCCTTGCGCTGCTTCGATTCTACGCAGCACCATAAGGATCAAAACTTACTAAATTCGGTATAAGGGTTTGAAGGCCCAAGGGTTCCCTCACCGCGTTAATGGCCGTGATTGCGATGATCGGGCGGATCTAATTCAAGCGCTGAGGCAGTTCATCGACACGGGGGACTCGTCACTTTTTCTCGTGAAGCTTACGTTCGATTACTCCCGTTCTGCGCTGGGAGTTCCTGCAGGCAGGGGCTCCACTCACCAGCTTCTCGGTGTGCTGGCGGATAATGGCTGGTATGCTATTGAGGTCTCCGATGGGGAGTATTGCCGATTGTCGGAATTTCCAAATCGGGACGGTGCTCTCTATTATCAGCTACATTAGCGAAGCGTCTGGGCCAGCCCTTCTTCGAATCCGTAGAGAGGTTGCCACCCGGTAGCCGCAAGCTTCTCGGCGCTGGCGCGGGAGTGTTTTACGTCGCCGGAGCGGGTGGGGGCGTGGAGTATTTTCGACTGAGAGCCGGTCAGGGAAATGATCTTTTCCGCGAGCTGGTTGATGGTGATGCTTCCGCCGTATCCGATGTTATTGGCTCCGGCGACTGCCTCGGTTTCGGCCGCAAAGGCTAGACCGGCGGCGATGTCTTTGACGTAGATGAAATCGCGGGTTTGCTCGCCATCGCCAAAAATGGTGATCGGCTCATTCTTGCGGGCCCGGTCGATGAAAATGGGAACAGCCGCCGCGTAGGCACTGTGGGGATCCTGCCGGGGGCCAAAGACATTGAAGAACCGGAGGCAGGCCGTATTGACCCACCCTTCGCGTCGATAGAGGTCGCAGTAGTATTCGCCGTCGAGTTTGGTAATCGCGTAGGGACTACGGGGCTCTGGAGTCATTGTTTCAATTTTGGGAACGGTCGGGTTGTCTCCATAGACAGCGGCAGAGCTGGCGAGGACGACCTTTTTTACTCCAAAACGTTGGGCCGTTTCGAGGACATTGAGGAGCCCGGTGACGTTCAGGTCTACGCATCCCTGGGGGTTCTCCATTGACTCGGGAACGCTGATCAAGGCCGCCAGATGAAATACGTAATCGACATCCTGCATCGCTTCGGCGAGAGCCTCGCGGTCCAGGATGCTTGCTTCGACGAGCTCACAGTCGAGTCCATCAAGGTTCTCACGGTAACCCGTGCGCAAATTGTCGAGAACACGGATATCGGCTTTACCCTGATAGTGTTCGACCACGTGGCTTCCGATGAAGCCAGCTCCTCCGGTGATTAGGATTCTCACGAGATGGATCCTTTTTGTGCGAATTCGTTCACCTTGGCGTTCATTGCTTCGAATTGTTCTTCGATCGACTGGACGAGGGCGATCTGGGTTCGGCAGCGGTCGAGGTTGTGGCCCTCGCGATGCACCTTGAAATAGGTGTCGCCTTCGAGGAAGTCGGTAAGGAAGCGGATGCCGATCTCCATGGTGATGAGCTTGCCCGAGAAGGCGAGTTCAGCCCTTTCCGCTGGGGGCAGCATCGATCCGGTGCCTGCCAGATAGCCTTCGACGAGGGCCTCGAACATGGGCATTTGCATGCGCACTTGGGAGAGGTCCTTCTCGTCCTCGAGGGCTGGGCTGGTCGCGGTCCGTACGAGGTCGCCAAAATCGTAGAGGGCCAAACCGGGCATCGCGGTATCGAGGTCGATCACGCAGATTCCTTCTCCGGTTTTGTCGTCGATCATGACATTGTTCAGCTTGCAGTCGTTGTGGGTGACCCGTTCGGGCAACTCTCCGACGTTCTGCATCGCGAGGAGCCTTCCGGCATCATTCTCGCGCTGCGTGAAAAATTGAATCTCGTTCTGAACGGTGGCCGCCCGATTGCAAGGATCGCTTTCGACTGCACTGACCAGCTTTTGGAAACGAGCCACCGTGTTGTGAAAGTCAGGGATCGTTTCGTGGAGGCGGTCTCCTTCGAGGTCGGCCAGAGATTGTTGAAAAGCGCCGAATGCTTTGGCCGCTTCGCGAGCTTGCGCCGGGCTTTCAATTTTGTCGTAGGTCTGAGCTTGTTCGATGAAAAGGTAGCAGCGCCAATAGTATCCGTGCTCGTCGCGGACAAATGGTTCGCCACCCAAGGCGGGGACAATGCTGAGCACCCGGCGTGAACCGTCTGCGAGGGCGCTTTCGCGGCATCGCTGGTTGTTGTGTGCGCAGACGCGGGCGATGTTCTCCATCAACTTTTCGGGTTCGGTAAAGATCCCATGATTGATCCGCTGAAAAATGTAGCGGACTGGAGTGCCACCTTGGCTGGCGTTCACGGCAAAGGTGTCGTTGATGTGGCCGGAGCCGTAGGGGGCTCCCTCGAGAAAGCCGCCGTAGAGCCGGAACTGGGAGTAGATTTTGCGAAGGGCTTCCTGGGAAACCGGAGTGCGTTCGAATTTCATGATGCGGTCTTGGGCTGAAGGGGAGTGGGATAGATCTTTTGGCGGACGAGCTCTTGGATGAAGCTCTGGACGGCCGGCTTGTCCTCTCGGTAGGTGACGCCAGCCCACTGGCTGTCGGTCTTGAGAACTTGAACCTCGGCCCGGCCTTGGCGAATTTCCTCGTCGACGACGAAGGGAATGAAAAATTCGGATTTCAGTTCCTGGCCCTGTTTTTCGAGAAAGGTGAGGAACTGTTTTTCGAGAGCGGAGAAAATGTCCGGTTGAAATCCCCAAAGGTTCATAGAAACGAGCTCATCTCCAGTGAAAGTCTGGTCTTCGGCGCGGGCACCGTTGCCCTCTTTCTGGATCGCCGTCACCTCAACGATGTTCTCCAAGATGCCACGATCATCTGTCTGGCAGACGCCTCGGGAAACGGAGCCATGTTCACTGAGGGTGTTCCTCATCTTGTAAGCGACCATGGCAAAGGTCCCCTCAGGCCTTGGTTGCCGCAGGAACTGGGCGAGCTGCTCATAGGCGTGGCGCCCATAGAAGTCGTCGGCGTTGATGACGCCAAAAGGTTCATTGATGGTCTCCCGGGCGATGAGAATCGCGTGTCCCGTGCCCCAGGGTTTTTCTCTGCCAGCCGGAGGATGAAAATCCCCCGGGAGTAAGTCTAACTCCTGAAAGACATATTTGACTTCGATTTGAGATTCGTAGCGTGAACCTACGAGTTTTTTGAATTCCTCCTCGATGTCGCGACGGATGACGAAGACGACTTTACCAAATCCGGCCTGGAGGGCGTCGTGAATGGAGTAATCGAGGATGGTTTCACCGGAGGGGCCGACAGCGTCGACCTGCTTCAGACCGCCGTAGCGGCTGCCCATGCCGGCGGCAAGGATCAGAAGAGTAGGGGAGGTGTTGTTCATAAGAGTGGTAAAATCATAAAAAACAAAAAATAATTAAAATCAACGAAAATGATTCTTTGATAGCCCGTTTATTTTTCCTTTCATGAAATCAGAGGCAGAACTTGTGTGTTTGGGTCGCAGGGATGGACAGACTAGAATGACTATGTGAAACAAATAAAAATGTAACTTTTAGGTTCGTCTGCTTCTCTCTATTTTAGTAAGACTGAGGCCATCATGAATTTTCGAATTCTGCCAAACCTCGCTGTCCTTTTGCGGCACCTTTCGTAGTTTATACATTCAGTCACCCGTACCAATGTTTGCACGAGTTTTCTTTGCATCTCTTTTCTTTATAAATCTTACCTCTTTGCGTGGTCAGGACATTGCTTCTGCCCTTCAAACGATTGATCTGTCGCATCCGCGGCTCCTTTGGTCTGCGGAAGGGGTCGAGGATATGAAGGTCTTGATCGAAGAGGATCCTCAAGTTTCGGGGTTTGCCGACCATGTCTACGAAACGGCGGACAATCTTTGTGAGGAGCCGGTGCTCGAGCGGGTGATGGAGGGGCGCCGTCTTCTCGATGTTTCTCGGGAATTTCTACGAAGGATCCTGTATTGGGGAGTGTCCTACCGGTTGACCGGTGATGAGAGATATGCGGAGCGTGCCCGGGAGGAAATGCTGGAGGTATGCGGATTCACTGATTGGAACCCGAGCCATTTTCTGGACGTGGCCGAAATGACGGCGGGCATGGCAATTGGCTACGATTGGTTTTTCGAAACTCTGTCAGAGGAAGATCGGAAGGCGATTCGCGAGGGAATTATCTCTCAGGGCCTAGAGCCCTCTTACGAAATCGATGGTTGGTGGGTAGACTACCCGAATAATTGGAATCAAGTGATTCACGGTGGCCTGGTCATGGGAGCTCTGGCGATTTATGATCAGGGGGGGCCGGAGATCGCCGTAGAGGTTATTGAAAGAGCTTTGGAAAATGCTCATTCCGGTTTGAGCACCTATGGCCCGGATGGGGCTTATCCAGAAGGGCCGGCCTACTGGTCTTATGGCACCAGTTATTCGGTTTTGATGATGGCATCCCTGGAAAGTGTTTTCGGTTCGGATTTCGGTCTTTCGGAAGCGCCTGGGTTTCTCGAGTCTGCCGAGTACGTTCTGCACTCTGGAGGTCCGTCGGGGCAGTATTTCAACTATTCGGATTCCCGACCCCAGACCGGGATCCGGCCGGAGGTGTTCTGGTTTGCCGAGAAGTTGGGCCGTCCAGAGCTGCTTTGGCGTCAGAGAAAGAATTTGGCCAAATTCAATGCAAACGAGCTGGCGGAGCCGCCCGACACCCGAATGTTTCCGCTTCTGCTGGTCTGGGGAAATGGACTCTCAGAGGAAATCGTTCCCGAGGATCTGGATTGGAGCGGGGGCGGGGAAACTCCCGTGGCGTTTCATCGAACGAGCTGGACCGATCCTGACGCGACCTATGTCGGTATCAAAGGGGGGGCTCCCAGTGTAAGTCATGCGCACATGGACGTCGGTCAGTTTGTTATGGAGTCGGACGGTGTGCGTTGGGCGTCAGATCTGGGGATGCAATCCTACCACGAACTGGAGGCAACGGGGCTTCATATTTTTGGGAAGGACCGTTGGAAGGTCTTTCGCATGTCCAACATGAGCCACAGTGTTCTGGTCGTGAATGGACAACCTCAGGGCTTCGAGGGATCGGCGACGATAGAACGTTCGGCGACGGGTGAGGAGGGTGCTTACACCATACTCGATATGTCCGAGGTTTATGCGGGACAGCTCAAAGGTGTCCGGAGGGGGATTGCTCTCAAAAAGAATGGAGCCGTCCAGGTGGAGGATGATTTCGAGATTCTCGATCAGCCTACCGAAATTCGCTGGTCGATGCTGACTTTTGCCGAGGTCACCCTTGAGGACGATCATCGCGCAACTTTGACTCAGGACGGGGAGACCCTTTCGTTTGAGGTGCTTTCGCCAAAGGCCGAAAAGCTGGAGGTGATTGATATTTCAAACCCGCCTAAGGACTACGACGCACGCAATCCGGGAGCCAAGTTGCTCTCGTTCACACTGTCCTTGGAGCCTTCGGCGGATGAGCACGAGCAGCGGATTGCCGTGGCGTTGATTCCGGGGAGCCTGGGGGATATCGATCCCGAGTTTTTACCGATGCAGGATTGGTCATCGTCCGGAGCGGTTCTCCCGCTCGAGTAGAGTCAGCGGGAGGTCCGGGGAACAAAATTGTCGAATCAAACGATCCGGTTTGCGGCGATGATGCGGATAAACCCCTTAGCACTCACCTTGGGAGTGCGTTCTTGGGGCTCGTAGTCGTTGTAGAAGACGCCGAAACGCAGTTGGTATCTGCCCATCCATTCGTAGTTGTCGATGAAGGACCAGAGAAAATATCCCTCGACCGGAACACCGTCGCCGATGGCGCGATGGGGTTCCTTTAGGTAGTCGCGCACATAGTCTCGGCGGTGAAGGTCGAGTGCCTCGCCATTTACGGGAGGTGCATCGGCGAATCCTTACTGGAAATTCCCGGGAAAGGAAAGAGTCTGGCTCGGGATCATGGCGCCCCCGAAAAGTAACCAAAAATATTGTGACTCAAAAGAGATTTAGGTTGAATCGTGGATCAAGAGTACAGGCAAATGAAAGGCGACGATGAGTGACATTGAAGAGACAAGAAGGAAGCGGGTATCTCCGGCTCTCGAGCGCGAGAAATTGCTGCGTAATCCGGCGACGGGTTGGATGCTCTACGATGATGCGGCGGGCGAGGTCGCGGATGCCGAGTCTTACTGGGAGGCGATGGATGAGGCGGCCCGCCAGCACGCGTCGATTTTCTACCTGCGTTGGCGGTGGTCCGATGCGGAGCCGGAAGAGGGGCGTTATGCTTGGAAGTACGATGATAATTTCAAAGCTCTAATCGAGGGCGCCAGAAAGCGGGGGTTGCGTTTGGCGTTTCGGTTCTATGTCGCCTCGAAGGACAATCTTCGCCAGTCCACGCCGGATTTCGTGCGCGTGGCGGGTGCGGAAGGCTCAATGCAGGATGGAGAGGGGGGCGTGCCTCTTTGGAGCCCTTACATTGACGATCCGGTCTTTCAGGAGAAACTGGGCAACTTCGTCGCGGCTTTTGCCGAGGAATATGACGACCCGAGCCGCGTTGACTTTATTGATGCCCTCGGCCTCGGTTGGTGGGGGGAGGGGCATAACCTGAATCTGAAGGATCCGAACAGCTGGGAATCGGTTTATTACTGGATCCTGGATTTATATTCGGATCACTTTCGGAAGGTGCTTCTGGGCATCCAGTACAACACGGCATTTGGTTGGGAGTTCGATGAGGATCTGGCGATTCGGGGGCGGGATTACATCATCCGCCGTGACGGTTTGGGAAGTTTCTGGTTCTCGGATCACGAGCGTGAACGGTTTGAAGAGTTGTTTCCGAGGCATCCCCTTTTTGGCGAGCGCTGCTATTGGGGGGATCGTCCCGAGATGCCAGACCTCGCGGCTCGGGATGATGCGCGGTTTGGAGATCGAATCCATAGTTGGCGTGATCTGGATGAGGTGGCCATTGAGGATGCCTTGACCCACCACGCCAATACTCTGGATCTTCGGACGGTCGTGGATACCCAGCGCTTCATGGGCTATCCAGAGCTCATTGAACGTTTCAAGCGGGAAGGAGGGTATCGTCTGGCCCTGAAGGAGGCGTCTTTTTCGAAGTGTCTGGGTATCGGCCAGTCCACGACGATCGAGCACACTTGGATCAATTTGGGAACGGGGGTTCTTCCGAACCACAATCAGCGGTGGGCGCAAAAATATCGCCCGGCTTTTGCCCTCCTTGCGGAGGGGAGTGAGGTCCCGGATAAATCGATGATCTGGATTGATTCAACGGCGGAGCCCGGCGACTGGATCGCGGAGCACGAGTATCCGTATTCATTGGAGATTACGGTTCCGGAGACGATCCGGCCGGGGCGCTATCGTCTTGCCTGCGCGATCCTCAATACCCTCGGGGATGGAATGCCATCCCTCCAGATCGCGATTACCAATGACCGAGTTAAAGAGTGGTATTTCCTCGGGTCGATTGAGGTCGAGGGCTCCTAACGTCTCTTTCCGCTGGGAGTCACCTACAAGAGGAGAGGGTTCTTTTCCACCGTAGGATCGGTGCCTCAATTCTTCTCGATCTCCCGTTCGAACCAAGGCAGGCGATCTAATGGGGCTTCGACCTGGATCGTCTGTTCGCCTTCGTATCGGGTGCCATCGTCGGCAGTCCAAGTGCCTGGAGGAAGAATGACCGAACGGGATTCGGCGCCTTTTTCAAGGACGGGGCAGACGAGGATATCCTCGCCGAGAATGAACTGGTCCACGACGCGATCATACCCTCGGCCGGGCCAGAACCATTCGAGTGATTTGATGATGGGCTCTCCGGTGTTTGCCGATCTGTGAGCATATTCCAGTATTCGCGGCGCGGTGCGGGTGTGCAGCTTGGCCATCTCGAGACAGATCGCCTGCTTCTCGGGATCGAGAACCCGCCAGGGGGCCAACGAGAACTGCATCATCGGCATAAGGGCATGCGCTTGGGCGGAACGGACAATGAGTTCTTGATCGATGTTCTCGGCGCGGAGGAATGAGAGATATTCGCCGCCTCCGATCATGTCAGGACAGGTGAAAGCATAGCCCATCAACCCTTGGGCGATGGAGCAGGGGATGAGTGTGCGGAGGTCCTCCCACTTGTGCTTTTTATCCTGGAGGCGTTGGACGAGTGGTTGTCCGGCCATTTTCCAGCAGGCCCGATACTCGTTGAAGGCGAAGGGGAGGCCCGCGGCCGCGAATTGCTCGCTGTGGTCTGTCGGGAGGAAGGAGAGATTCTGCGAGGGCACTCCGCTGTAAAAGGCCGGATCTCCCGCGTCGAACTTGAACCCGTCGATGCCGTATTCATCGACGAGTTTCTGCAGGGATAGGCGGAACCACTCGCGGGCATCCGGGTTGCTCAGGTCGATCATGGCACTGGCTCCATTCCACCAGCGAATCAGCGCGGGTTTGAACTCGGTATTGGCCCAGAGAATATCCTGAGTCGGTTGCTCGTCCGGATGGAGAAAGTGTTTCTCAGCCAGTTCCCGGCAGGTGGCCGAATCGGCACTGACAAATGGGCAGACCCAAAGCATGACTTTGAAGCCCATGTCATGAAGCTTCTCGATCATGGCTTTTGGGTCGGAGAAGCGGCGCGCGGAAAATTCCCAGGTGCCGTAATCTTCCTGCCAGTTGTCGTCGATGAGAATGGTTCCCGGAGGATAGCCCGCCGCAATAATACTTTCAGCGTACTCAAGGATCTTCTCCTCGCGCTGATCATACATCAACTCGATCCAGGTGTTGTATTGAGGAGCATTGAAGAGAATGGGATCCGGAATTGAGCCGGAAGCCGGGAAGTGATTTCGACTGGCATGGCAAAATGCCTCCTTTAGCGAGTTCCCCTCTTCGAACAAGTGAATCTCAGAGTGTGCCTTGCTCAGGTGCAGGGATCCTTGCTTGAACTCGAAATGGAACGGGTGGTCGCTCCAGACGTATCTTCCTCTGTTGGAGACCAGCAATGGCTGCGCCTGATTGCCCAGGTTCTCGTTGAGAAGGTCACAGCTGATCGTGCTCTCGGACCGGAAGGGCATGGATGCGCCCAGGGCTGAGAGTCCTCCCCACCAGCTTTCGTTGGGAAGGAGTGGAATGGATCGGTTGGAGTAGTCTGTCATGACGGGATTTTTTGAGTCGTCTAGGATCGAGGAGAATGGAGAATTAGTTGGAGGATACCTGAAGGCGCAGAAAGAGCGTGGCGGAATTTTGACTGAGGGAGTCTTCGATGGTCACTCGTTTCGTCAGATCGTCGATTTTCGTTTCTTTCACGAAGGCTGGTCCGTTCCAATTATCGCTTCCACGGGAAAGGGATGAGATCGTGTGCCACTCTCGCAAGTCTTCGGACGCTTGGCAGGCATAGTTGACAGGGGCGGGGCTCAAGCGCGTGAATTGGAATCCGAGACCCTGAGTTTCAGGATTGAAAAAAGTAAGTAGAGGTGGCGGAGAAGGTTGTGTTGGGGAATGGTGGGTGGCGAACTCGAGAAGGTTGGCCACTCCGTCTTCATCGTAGTCATAACCGTTGGCGGCCTCTCCCCGGTTGGCTGTGGTCTTGAAATGATAATCCCGCCAGGATTGCAGCCGGGACAGGATCTTAAAGCGGTCGATCTCCAGATCGTATCCGGAGCTGGCAGCGTGCTTACCGGTGACGGTAAGTCGCAGCGAGGAGGGGCCAGCCGGGATACTTATGGTTCCGAGGTCGAACTCAGAGTAGCCTGGTTCCGGAGAATAGGCATCGATCTCTTGGCCCACTGTCGTTCCGTTTACCGATAATCTCGCGATCCCGGAGTTGGGAGTGCAGTAGAGAGTGACTTTCAGGTGATAATTCTCCTCTTCTGGGAGATCGACGAAATGCTCGATGTAGTCTCCCAAGGAGGTTGCCCGGAAAACTCGATGGCGACCCTGCGTCGATTCGGGATTCTCGGTGATGAATTGAGGCCTTTGATTGGTTTGTGAATCCAGGTCTTCCGCTTTGAAGATGCCGGGATCGACTTCGAAGGTTTGCGGGAGGGGGGTGTTGAATTGGATGTCAGTCACGTATTCGTTGAATTCCAGCTGGTCAAGAGAGGTGAGGGGAAGGCCCATGTTTGAGCAGTTGTTAAAGCGGACATGATCGATGCGGTTTGCGGGTCCGGCTCCCTCCAGTCGAATGGTTCCCCCATTCATGGTGACGTTCTTGAAAAGCAGGCGGTTTATGAATCCCCTCTGTTGGAGGAATCCAGTTTTGTTGCTGTAGTGGGTTTCAAGAATCCGGAGATTGATGGGACTTTTTTCGCGCTCGATGTTGATGTTTTCGAAGGTCAGGTCCTCCATCCAAGCCCAGTCCGAGTAGTCGCTGTAGAGTCCAGATCCGGCGTGATAAAGAATGTCGAGATTGCGCAGGGTAATGTCTCGCCAGAGCTGGGCTTCCATAGAGGCGCCAATGCGCACGCCGTTTCCAAGCCAACTGTTCCAAATGACGATATTCTCGGCCAGGACTCGCTCGGTGATCATTTCACCGTTGGTTTCGGCATCGAGAGAGTGCCAGCCGAGACCATCGTCCTCTCCACGGATAAAGGTGTCCCGGACAACAAAATCCTTCACGGCGTCAATATCGACCCCATCGGTGTTCGGCCCTTTTCCGAAGATGTTGAGGTGAGCGAAGGTGACTTCGGTCGAATTCAGGGTCAGGGTCTGCCACCAAGTGTGATAGTTTCTGATCGAAATGCCTTCGATGAGGATATTGTTTGAATCTTCGACAAGGATGCCATGGGTCCGATCCGCATGAACGGCATAGCCTTCGGTTTCCAAAAAACCGTCACCGATAACCCGAACGTTTTCCACGCCCTTGATTTCGATTCTTCCTTTGACGAGAGATCCAGGGGCAAAGTAGAGGGTCTCTCCGCTTTGCGGCTTAACGACTCCGGCGTTTGTGGTCCCCGCTCCGAAGTAAACAACCTTGGGATCTCCGGGCAAAGGTGGATCGATTACGGGAGGGGTGGCAATGATGGCGAGAGGGGTTCGCCCGGGAATTTGCAGGACGAGTTTGAGCGGAGAATCGAGCGTGAATCGAAGCTCTTGGCCGGATCGGTTGACGGTGAGATTGTGTCGGCTGGGCTTCAGCGTGTATCCCGAGAAGCCATCGGCTACGGAGATTTCGACCTCCGCGGGGCCCTCATCCAAGGTGAAGAGAGCCACGTCGAAATCATACCTTTCGGCTTTAACGGGTACCGATTGGTGATCCGCCATCACCGAGTAGCGGGGACTTGCAGGACGCTCCGGGTGTCCGGGGAGCGGGGTCGCCGGAGAAGTGTCGACTGGTGGCCCGGGTGTGTAGTCGATGGAAAGAATCGGAGGATTGTCGCCGTGGCGTGAAGCGATGCGGAGGATGCTGCGGCTTCCATTGTAGGTCCCCAGCCGAGTGAGGAGGGAGAAGGTTTTCCCGGTCGAGTTTCTCACCGTGGTGGTGAGATCGGTTGAGGAAAACGTGATCTTGTCACCCGCATTGACCCTCGCGGGATCGACCTGGGTTTTCGCAATTTCCGGGTTGTAGTCCCCACCGGCTTGATTCCAGAAAATACCTTCCGTCCTCTGATACCAGGTGACCTCGCCTTCATCGAAGTCGGTGACGAGAGGATGGAGCTGAATCGATTCGAGATTGCTGACGCTCCCGCCACCGGAAGTGTCCCGGTTTGCGATGGATAATTCTAGGGTCGCCTTGTTGATGGTGGCGTTGTCCAGGACGGGATTGGATAGATCGAAGGCGAGAAGCCCGTGAAGCCGGTCGTTGACTGTGCGGGTTTCCCCGAGGAGCCAAGTCCAGTTCGTCAAGTTTTTGGTCTCCGTCGCATCCTGACTCTCACGGATGAATCCGTCGGAGGATGCCGGGAGAATCAGTGTGTCTCCCTCCAGGGTTGGGTGGAGGCCCAGGACGGTGAGAGCGAGAAGGATCCGTTTCCCAAGGGAAACGGTCCTTCTTCCGGCTCGCGCCTTGCGTGCCCTGGAAAGGGGACCCATTCGACAAATCAGCTTTCGCTTTTGTTCACGCTTTTCTCGTCGGAGTTCGTCTGCTCAATGAAATCCACATCCTCGGCATTCTGGTTGCCAATTACCTGTCCGTTGTCGAGGACGTTGCGCTTGATGTTCTTCAAGTTGCGGAACAGGCGTGTGAGATCCCAAGTGCCTCCAATGAAGAACCAGATGGAGGTGATTCCGCCGACGCCGAGCAGGACGGGAAGTGTGAAGTATTTGAAATACCAGAGCCAAGTCTTGTCAGTCCAGACTCCGAAGACCGTATTGGCGATGACCACATAGAGGAAGGTCACGAGCTTGAATGCCGTGTAATAGAAAACGGCCCAAGCGAGGATGCGGTCTCCGCGGGAGTATTCACCGTCGATGCCAACCACGCGTCCAACCCATGAGCGTTTTTGAAGCGGTTTGACTGCGGCTACGTGCTCGCGGTTGTATTTTCCGCGGTGGAGCATCTTCTCCAGGTTGAAGGGCTCGCGGCAGGTGAGTAACGAGACGACGATGTAGACGAGGGTCGAGCTGACGATCGTAAGAAGAAGAACCTCTTGGCCCGAAATCGGGAAATAGAGCGGATTCACTTCCCAGTTTACAAAGGGAAGGGCTGACCCCAGACCCTCCAGATTGGTTTTGAGGGATGCAAGGAAGTCGGGAGCGTTGGTATTGAGCCAGGGATAGATGTACTCCGACCAATATTTTTGTCCGAGAAATCCAGTCACTCCCAAAGTCGCTCCGGTGAGCATGCCCGCCCAGGCTCCGGCGGTGGTGCCCCGGCGGCTGTAGAGCCCTCCGATGATGACAATCCCCGCACCTCCCACATAGATCGAACCCGTCAGGGCGAAGAACATGAGAATGTAGGTAACTTGCCCAAAATACATACTGAAGAACCAGGCGAAGATCGCAATACCGAGGATCGCCAATCGCAGGTAGAGGATTTGTCTTTTGGGAGTGATCGGCTTCTTGCGCAGAGGCATGACCACATCCTGAATGAAGATACTGCCCCACGAGTGGAGGTAACTCGTATCCGTGCTCACCAAGAGGAACACCATCATCGCGACGAATATTCCGGTGACCCCGATGGGGAAAATCTCGCGTAGGGCAACGGGGACGAGCATTTGATTGCGGATCGTTTCCGTTACCGTTGGGTTTTCGAAATTGATTCGAGCACTGAGCTCCTGCTGGACTCCGGAAGCCCCGGCGCTGAAGTCCGGGTGATTCATGAAGGTGTAGGCGGCCAGCGCCATCAGGATAATGGTGATGTAGGTGAAGCCTGATCGCCAGGTGCCGAGCACTGCGGCCATTTTCTGTTCGTGTGGCGAGGTCGCGGCGGCGTTGAAGCCTTGGGTGCCCTGCCAGGACATACGACCGTAGACCAGACCGATCAATCCGATGATCACATAGAGCAAGTTGAAATCGGTGAAGTTCCCGGTGTCGAAAGGATTGAGAAAAGACTCACCGGCAGGTCGATCCAGCATGGCCTCCCCGATTTGGGAGAAGGAGAAGATGCAGAAGATGCAGATGGTGATAATTCCGAACCCAATATAACCGAAGAGACCTTGGACGCAGTCAGTGACCATCGTGGTCAATTGGCCTCCCATCAGCACGATGGCCAGAGCAATCGAGAGGAAGAACGCCATCATGAAGCCGAACGTATTTACATCGAACCCGAAAAGAGGGAATGTGTCCGGCAGCCCGCAGTAGTAGATTAAGAATCGGCCTCCAACCGCGGGGAAGAGAGCGTAATTGACCACCCCGGACACGAAGGCGAGCATCCCCGTGAAGATACGGAATTTGCGGGAATAACGCACCTCGAAGAACTGAGCCATAGTCAGGGCCCGGGTTTCCCGGTAGCGGTAGATCATGAATCCGGTCAAGGCCATGATCAGCCCCGCGAGTTCGGCCATATGCTGCCAGAAGTAGAGAGAGACTCCGGAGCGGAAGTAATATTCAAACATCCCGATGACGGAGATCAGGCCGATCGCGGCCTCTCCGGCAGAAACGCAAAGAACATAGCGACCCGCAACGCGCCCTCCAGCCAGGAAGTCGGCGACTCCCTTAACGTGGGACCTCGCCTTGATTCCAATGGCAAGGACGGTAAGGACAGGGATCGTGACGATAATCCAGTCTAGATAGTGCATAATTCTATTCTACGGTAAGGGTGGTCCACTCGTGTTGGCGGTGAAACCAGAGTTTGCGGTGAGGGGAGGTGGAATAGAGCTCCGGCTCCTCGAAATTTGGGCCTCGGGTGTAATCGTACCGAGAAAAGGATACCTGCCATTCTTGCGGGAGAGCGCGCCCTTTGGGTTCAATCAATTCTTGTAAGGGGATTTTCGCAAAAACGAGCCAGTGATCCTCTTGCGAATTCACTGAAACTGCGCTTTCTACCTCAATCTTGGAAAGTTCGGAGACAAAATCTTCCGAGTCGGGATCATTTTTGATGAGATGGAGCTGGTAGCGTTGATTGCGCGGAGAAACGTGAAACTCATAGTAGTTTCTCTGGCCCTCTGGCTGGAGAAACATTTCAAAAATATCCCCCTGACTCCATGACTCTTGGTTGAATTCGGTGACGGGGTTGAAAATGTCCTCATCGGGCAACATCGCGAAAACAAACAGATTGGATTGGTTTCGTGCGATCTGCACGTATCCAGAGACTTGTCCGGCTTCTTCACGCCACGTTTGGCCCATTTGGATTTTGGGGATTTCCTTTCTGTCCAGGTCCCGCCATTCGGAGAGACTCGTCGCGGAGACGGTAGGACAAATCAGCTCGCGGATCGGTTGAAAAGGGTTTGTTGGGTCGAGCTTCGTGCAACTGCTGAGGACGATGAGCCCGGACAGCGCGACGACCGCGTGGGAGATTTTCTGGCGAAAGGTCATAATTGGATTCCCTCCAAAAGGACAGAGGATGGATTGGGGCGAAATCGTTCCACTGTGATCTCGGGTAAAGTCGCCGCGGTCTTTGCTTGGCTCATCCGGCGCCTGTTGCTGGCGAGGATATGCAGTTTGACCTTCTTTGCACAGTCAGGGAAAAGTTTTTTCAGGGTGGCGGTGGCATACTTGTGGATAATTTCTCCACCGTTCCCGCTGGTCACCCCTCCCATCAAGACGATATTTCGGACGTCGTAGAATTCTGTGAATAGTGGAATGGTAGCGGCTAGGTAACCGCCGATCGTTCGGTAGATGTTTACTGCCCGCTCATTCTTCTCTTCCGCAAGTCCCCGAGCCGTCGCCAGTCGGTCCTGGAGAGGCAACCCCGGGTCCAGTTCGATTCCCGACGCGTCCAAAAGGCGATCGACCGCGTTGATTGAGAAATAGGAACCTCCGACGCCACGATATCCAGACCAGTCATCAAGGGGAGCCTCGGGGTTCGAGTCGATTGAGGCGAACGCGAGCTCGTTGATCCATCCCGTCAAATGGTTCTTTGCGTTGGTGTAGCCGCAGGCGAGACTCGTGCCCAGAGTCATCCCCAGAGTGGAACCTTCCTGAATGGCCTCCATGCCGGCGAGGGCGGAGGCTTCTCCATCATTGGTCACTGTAATCGGTACGCCTAAGGCCGTAGCGAGATCGGAAAAAATGCCTTGGACTCTCGAGTTTTGGTCCGGGCCAATCCCTCTCACCAAATTCGAGACCATCAATTGATTCTCGTCCACGACTCCTGCCGTACTGATGCCGATGGCATCGAGATGGGGGAGCGAGGAGGAGGCCTCATTGAAAACACTCAGAAGAAATTGGAAACAACTGGAAACGTCATTGAATTCCGTCGGCGACCAAGGAAAGCGCCCTTGGAATGCCGTTTCACCATCCTGAACGGCGACGATCTTGATCTCGCTCCCTCCTAAATCGACGCCGAGACGGCATCCGTTGTTTTGGGATCCCCAATGGCAAGGGGTTCCGCGATCCATAGGTGATTCCCCCGGTTCACAAAGAATGACCGCAAAGGGGCTTTGATAAATCTTCTCCATCAATTGCAGTGCAAAGGCATGAGGCCCTTCCGGTCTAAATTGACTCGCGATGTGGTCTTCGATCTCTCGTGTGGCTTCAACGTAGAGAGTCGACCCTCCCCGGGACCAAAGCATGAATTGAGCAACCCATTCAGCGTAAGCCCGCGATTCAGCATCAGACTTGTGGAGGATCGAAGTTTCGTATCGTGACACAACTCCGTTGGGCCGACCGATTGCGATGATGAGTGGGGCGCTCTCCTTCGAGTTTTTTTGTCGGCGACGGTAGAGGGCTAGGTCGAGAGCAGCGGGTCGAAATCCTTTGTCCAAAGGCGTGACCAGCGAATTCCAACCAAGGAATCCGTTCGTGGCACTTTGTTCTGTGAATTCGGTCATGCGGTTGGAGGAAGAATCGTCTTTTTAGAGTGAACCAATTGACCTTTAATGCAACAAAAATGACTGTTACATAATTAAATTGTTTCTGTTTCTCTAGGGCGACCGATCCCGGTATTTTACGTCCTTCCGGGAGGGTTAAGTGAGGGGAAGGGCGGGAAGTCGGGCTGGGGTCGCCGTTGCCTGGGTAGGATGAATTGGGAAGCAGCCTGGGGGCTGCTTTCTGGAAGGAGATGGATGCTAACGCTTCTCCCGAGATTCGAGCTTAGGTCGTGAGGTTTCGAATCACTTTTGTCGGCAGCACTTTCTTCCCTTTGGTCCGTGAGCCAATCAGTTTGCCGGCGACGGCTCCCATTTCGACGAAGGGGATCTCGACTGTGGAGAGGCCGCCCCAATGGGCGATCTCGGTTCCCATTCCGGAGATGATGCCGACCTTCTCGGGGCAGCGAATGCCTGCCAGGCGGATGGTATCCAAGAGGAGTTTGCAGACGCTGTCTTCGATGCAGAAAATTCCGATTCTCTCAGGGGCATTGCGGATCGATTCGACCAGTTGCTGGCGCTCCCGGTCGTTGGTGGCCATGCAGATGTCTTCTGGTTTGAACTGGGTTAGTTCGCTGGCGGCTTTTGCGCCCGCTTCGGCCATTTGGTCGACCGCTGAGTCTCCTTCGAAGGGGATCGCGATGATGATCCGCTCGTATTTCTGCTGCAGCAGATGGCTGATTGCTTGATGTGCGGCTGCCTCGAAATCGATGCTGACCGAAGAGATGCTCTCGACATTCGTTGACCGCCAAAGGATGACGGCATTGGGGAGCTCGTCGGCGCAGTGGCCGAGCACATCTTCGTGCCAGAGGTGGTCGAGGAGAAACCCGTGCTGCTTTTGTGGATTGGTGCGCAGGACTCGGCGGAAAGACTTGAGTTGCGCCGAGGAGTTCTGGAACTGAGGTGGCTCTTCCGGTTCGGTCAGATTCACGAGGCCGACATCCGATGGAAAGAGCAGACTCCGGCGCGCTTCCGCACACTGCCTGCTGAACCCCTGGAGCATGAGCCGGTAGCTGACATGCCTGGCGGTTAGTTCGCGGACGAGGCAGAAAACCGGTTTGGGGCGTTCCATCATTTCGCGACCACTTGGCAAAAAGTAACGGCCGCTGTCGCTTCGCCAGAGAAGCCCTTCGTTGCTAAATTTGCGCAGAACCCGGTGAACCGTCACGTTGGAGACATCAAATTTTTCGGCCAGTTCGCGGGTCACGGGTAGGGGATCGCTGTCTTCCCAGTTGCCGTCCTTGAGGAGCTCCGTGAGTTCCTTCTCCAGTTTGATGACTTGCTTCCCTTTTTTTCGTGGCATTGAATTTGATTCTCGTTCGATTGTGTCGATTTGTCTCCTTGAATATAGGATGGGAACGCTAAGACAATAAATTTGTTACAAAATGTGACTTGTTGATGTTTCTAGTAGTTTTGACGTTAATAGAGCAGATTTAAGATCCTTATCGATCGTTCTGCTGGAGTGTTACATATCCGAGGCAATTCCAGGCACGTTATCGGGGCGACTGCGAATTCGAGCCGAAAAGGCTGAATTGTCCAAAAATGAAGCGTAAAATCCTTTCTAAAAGGTGGCCTCAGTGAGTAGGGGAAACTAAATTCGGTATAAGAGAAGGCATCTCTCGACCATGGACGGTGACCAGGTCTGACACGCGCTCTTGGATAGAGACTGGAAAGTCCCCCCAAAAGCTTTAGATTGTGGCAAGTTCAGATCCCGTTCGTGGGTCTCGGCGGATTGAGATCGAACGGTTTTGCCGGGAGAGATTTCTTTGCGGAGACGGGTTGTTTAGGTCGACACCGAAGGTGCCAATATTGAGGCTGCTTGGAGCAGGTCTTCTGTGGAGACGAATTGGCGGGCGACCGAGGGGAGAGTGGGACTGTTCGTTGACCATATGTGTCTATCTCGCGAGCCCGGCGGAAATGGGAACCCTCGCTAGAGTGATTGCGGTTTTGCTGAATCGCTCTAGAGCGCGCCAGTGTCGGTCTGGAGAGGACTCTTTTGCGGGAAAGGATCCACGGGTCTCTGAGTGGACCTGCCTGAAGGCATTGGCCTCTTGGCGGAGCTGGTTCGATTCGCTACGGGGTGGTGACGCGAAGTCGGTAGAACATGGATGAGGAGTTGGGCGCTAGGCTGCCGGAAAACGTGACCCGTTCCCAGATGGAATCGACCGTTTCGACCAAAGTGGGAGTTTGAATAGGCTCCCAAGAGCGAAGATCGGGACTTCGTTCGACACGGTATTCGACGCCGGGCTCGGTTTCGGTTTTGCGGCGAACGTGCTGGAAGAAGACCTCATTGCCATCAGAGATGAATGCGGGGAGACCCGCCGAGCCGTTGAAAGGCATGGTCGGAGCCGATGAGTTCATGCTTTTTCCTGGCTCAGGAAGGTTCAGCGCGTACTTCATGATGTAGGGAGTTCCGTCGTCCGAGGTTTTCTCGTCGTCGATTCCAAACCGATCCAATCCGTGATCCTCCCGCCATTGGCGAAGATCGGTGCTGAAATCAGGAAAGTGCTGGTCGGCGTAGTCCATGTATTGGTTCCAATCGTAGGGCATCATATCGTGCCAGCCACCGGTGCCGTCGTCACCCGGGTAGCCATCTCCGCGGGCGTGGTAGCCGATGGATCCGCCGTGTTGCGGCTTGTTGGGGCCGGGGCGCCAGCGGGAGTCGACGATGCCGAGGCCGAAGAGGTCGTAGACGGGCCCAGCGCGGAGGCAGGATTCGTATTCTGCGGTGGGGTCGGCGCTCCAGTCCTCGTAGGAACTTTGCACATAGACCAACCGGGGTGCGCAGAGGGCGAGGAGCATGTGCTGGTCGACAGGAAGCTCGGTTTCACGGTCGCCAAAATCTTTGTAGTTGTCGCTGAACCAGTGGGGGAAGTTGCGGTTGATCTGGTCGATGTCTTCGCCGAATTTCGTGCGTGCCATGGCCGCTCCAGTGGAGCCGGAGGAATTGCTGATGGCCAGATCGACTCGGGTATCCTGGGCTCCGCACCAGAGCGCGGCTTTCCCTCCTCGGGAATGGCCGACGACCGCAACGGGGATGTCCTGGAGTTCGGGGTCGGACTTGATCCAGTCAATCGCGCGGCTGGCACCCCAGGACCAGGCGCCGATGGCGGCCCAGGCATCACCGGGTCGGGTGGGGTAGCGCCTATTGGAATCCATCGAGCCGGTAGGACCGAACACGGAAAAGACGCCTTCGCCATCGCTAAAGGCGGTCGTTTCATCGTCGGCGACCTCACGGTTTTTGAATCCGGCCGCGACGTAGCCGCGCTCCAGGATCTCCTTGACCGGGAAGAAATCGTACCCGCCGGAACCCGGAGAATAGGTGTGCGCGTTGTAAGTGTAGCTGGAGGGTCGGTTGTTGATAAGGATGAAGATGCCCTTGGGTTTCGTCGTTCCTGGAATAGGGCGGTAAACGTAGAGGTAGAAGCTGTCCCGGTTGCCGTTCCCGTCACCGTAGGTAATCAGCACCTTTTCGCGAATCGCGGTGTTGTTGAAGATTCTGCTGCTGTAGACGACGTCGTGCTTGAGGTAGGGAGGCCGATCGACTGCATTGCGCCCGTAGACGTTTTCGCGAAAGAGCTCGAGGATCTCTTCCCGTCTCTCGTTAGTCCATTTTTGCGTGGAGGAGACGGGATCGCCGTTGTTCATTGTCAGCGGATCGGGAATGCTGGCGATCACTGCTGGATCGTAGTCGCGTCCGACGTCTGGGCCTTTAGAGAACGAGATCGGGGGTTGAGGGTCGCCGACTTCGTCCACGTCTAAAAGGCCGCTTCCGGCAAAATGGCGGCTGATGTGGGTCGCGCCGCTGCCTTCGGCTCCCCAGGTTCCGGGGGATTGAGGTTCGCCGTTGATGTGGAGGGTCGCGACTGAATTGATACCGTTGAAGTCTAAATCGAGAACAGCGTTGGGGCCCAAGTGGACTCCTGATTCAGTATGCAGTGAGGCTTCGGGGAGCACTAGTTTGCCCCGCTCTACTACGGTGTCACCGGTGTAGGTATTGCCATTGGCGAAAATGATTGTGCCGAAGTCCTGCTTGATTACACCGCCGTCCGGGGTGCTGCCCAGGGCTGGGTCGTGCTGGAGTGGTTCGGCGTAGGCGACTTCGTAGCCTCCAAAATTGTCTCCGGCGCTGAGGCGGGCGGGGCCCGCGCTTACGAGAACCGAATCAATTCCGGAGAAGACTCCCGTCGCGTCCGGTACGATCTGAAGAAGACCGCCGTTGAAGCGAAATGTCGAATTCCCGCCGGTTGATTGCAAAACCGGAGTCTGGAGGACGCCTCCATTCAAATTGAACGTCGCGGTGCCGCTGCCTAGAGAGGATCGCCCGACTTCAACGCGGCTCGATCCGTAGTTCAGAAGTTTGATTTGGCCGTCGTTGAGGTTGATCTCGGAGCCGCCGGAGTTCGAGGCGTCTGCGAGGATCAGGCTGCGATTCTGGCTGCCGTTGCCGATATTCACTTGGCCCCCGTTGACATTGAGTATGGCCGGGCCGCTGCGACCCACAAAGATGGTGTTGCCGTAGAAATCGCCGCCGAGGTTGCCGCCTGGCTCTACATTCACCGTGGTGTCATCGTTGATGGAAAAAATACCGCTGGAGCGCTGTCGGAGTGTTCCATAAACATCCAGGATGCCTCCTCCGGAGATGCGGCTGTTGGAGTCGTTCATCACCACTTCGACCCCGAAGCCGATCGAGACTTGGGCCGACGGCTCTATATTGATCGCCGTCCAGTTCGAGAGGGTGATGAGGGCCCCTTCGGGTGCATTGGTGTTCAATGCATAGCCCGAAGCTTCAAACGAAAGCATTTTGGCAAACAGGCCCTCCGCGCGGGTCGCGGTAACATCGGCGACGTTGACGATGCCGCCGCCAGCAGTGGAGAAGACGGCGGTATCGTCCTCGCCGGAGCCGGGACCTGTGGCGCCAGTGGTTGAGGTGATCGTTCCGCTGCTCTGGTTGGTCCAGTAGGCAGTTCCGTTGTTCCAGATCTGGGATCCGGTCCAGCTCCCTCCTGAGGGCCAGCCGTTCTCGTATGGCTCACTGTAAATACCCAGGTCCCAAGTCCCGTTGCCACCTGTCCAGGTCAAATTTTCTGCCATCGCTGGTTGTAGAGTGAGAATAGCGGCCGCGAGGCTCGCCGAGAATCGTCGTTTTGAGGTCTTCATTGAAAGCAAAGTCGGGTTCGACCGACCAGTTTTTGGAGACCGATTTTAAAAGCAACATAAAAATCTGTTACGTAACGAGGGGCGAGGATTTCTTTTTGTTCTATTTTAGCTCAAATACATCGCCAAATATTGCTGCTGATGCTCATTTTTAGCTAAGGGCTCTGCGTTCTTGTTTTTCAAAAATGGAAAGGACTCCTCGTGGGGAGAGGTTCGATTTGCCCGGCTGAAATTCTTGAGCGCCCCCGTTACTTATTGCCGGTGGAGTGTGGTGCTTATGCTCCTTTACGAGTCGTAAACCTCTATAGAATCAGGGTTGGAGAGGGTATAGGGTTGTGCTTGGGAGGAAACGTGGAGGATTTCATCGAAGGTGGTCATATCGATCGTTCTTCGGTCTCTAAAGGGGGAGCTGCGTGTTCTTTTGGGCTGGGTGGCGTCTGTTTTTCCGGAAAGGAGTTGACAAGAAGTCTTAAATGTCACAGAAAAAATCCGTAACAAAAAGAATCTGTGGGAAAAAAGTGCCGAATGCCTAGCGCCATGAATGTTTCTGTATATGGTAATTTTGAGTGGGTGGAATCCCCCACGATAAAAAACGTGGGCAGGCATTATTTGTGCAACAGATCGATTTGTGTCAGATTCGAATCAAATTACACGCGAAACCGATAACCAAAAAAGAACGATCCTATGAAAACTAACTACAAATACCTCAGCGTGGCCCTGTTGTCGGTTGCGCTTTCTGCTGGTGCCGCCCAGGCGCAAACCATTCAGGTCGATGCCGACTTCGAGAGTGGAAGCGATGGCTTTTCCAGTTTTACCGCCTATGATTACAGTTCGGGTGGTGCGATCGTGAATCCTACGGGCGGGACTCAGGGAATGGACGTTTTTTCAGGCGACTCGAATGACAATTATGCTGATATCGCTACTGTCGGCGAGTATACACTGGCTTGGGATTTTGCGACAATCGGTTCTACCTCTAGTCGTTCCATGAATATGACTTTGCGATCTGGGAGCGGTGGTGCGAATCTCCTGAATGTCGCAGTGGGTGCCAGCGGAGATGATTCGCTCAATATCTATGATGGTTCCGGCTGGCAGACGATCGGAGCCGGGGGAGTCCTTTCGGATAATAATTGGTATCGGATTACGATTACTGGAGATATGCAACCGTCGGGAACTTATTCGGTGAGCGTCATTGATTTAAATGATTCGAACAATGAGGTGATTAATGTCTCAGGCTTGTCTTTCTATCAATCTACTCCCGGGGTGGATGAAGGTTCAGCCTATCTTACCTTCCGGGACCAATCGGGCGACTATGCGGTCGATAATGTTTACTTCGAAACCTCCGCTGCAATCCCCGAGGCCAACGCCTTCGCGCTTCCATTTGCCATCCTCGGCATGGCTCTTGTCCGTCGCCGTCGTCGCGCCGTTGCGTAAGAGGTTTTTGCCTCCGTTCATTTACGTTTAGCTTCTGTGATAAGGTGGTGGTCTGGGTGTAGTGCCTGACCACCACCTTTATTTTTTGAATCCTATGAAAACGATTGATGTTTCTCTTCTCTGGCGCCGTTGGGCGGCTCCTCTTGTTCTCTCGGCGATTGTGGCCTCGCCGATATCGGTGTCCGCTCAGTCGAAACCCACGATTGAGGTGGAGCGGGTCGATGAGATGAGCCCTTACAATATTGCTGCCTGGTGGTCTCCGGTCGCTTACGACGCCAAGGCGGATCAGTTGTATGTTTCTTATCTGCGCCCAGGCTCTACGAAGAGGAAGGACGATGTCATTATTGCCCAGCGCGACTCGGACGGAAACTGGACGATGGAGGATACGGGCGGGAAGGCGGTTTTTGATACCGGCCACACGCAGACCTCCCTGGCTGTGGACGGTGATGGAGTGGTGCATTTTACCTACGGCATGCATTTTTATCCATTCCGCTACGGAGTGGCCTTGGCTCCGCAGACCGTAGAGGCCGGTTTTAATCGGAAGGCACCGGGATTGATGCTGGGGAAGGGGCCGAAGTTCACCTATCCCAATATGGCCACGGCCGCCAACGGGGATTTGTATTTGATCATTCGGGAGGGGCTGGAAGGGCGGCTCTACCACTACCGTCTCGACGGAAAGCAATGGGAGGATCTCGGCTCCTTTGCCGCAGAGAAGGGGAGCACGGTCTATCCCGATCAGATCTTTCCGGATCCAAACGGCGACTTGCACATTATTTGGGAGTGGGCCGAGGGCGGTCCGCAAGCTACGCGGCACATGGGGTCTTACGCTCGCTATGAGCCGAATACGGGGAAGTACTTTCGGGCGGATGGATCTGAGTACACAGAATTGCCGATCACTCGCGAGGCTGCTGATCTGTATCAACCTTTGGAAGGCGAAGAAGTTTATAAGCGGGGAGTCCACGGTATCCAGTCTGCCAAGATGGCTTTGGATGAGAATGGAATGCCTCTGATTGCTTATGCCTATTCGACGAATCAGAAGCACCATGGATACGAGCACCGTCTCGCTAAGTGGGATGGTTCGCAATGGGTTCGCGAGACGGTGGCGTCCGGGCCGTTTTCGAATGAAAAACCTTGGATTAGCTACTTTGACGGGCAGATCCACTACTACACTTTTCCTGGTGTCGGTAATGGAGGTGATAGTGAACTGGCTCTGTTGATGTCGTCTGATGCGGGTGCATCCTGGTCGGTGCCGATTGTTATCATCGACGATCTGAAGATCGCCAGGCCGGTTGGAACCTCGTTTGAAGGAACGGATTTTCTCTACCTGCCCACTGCTCACTCCGACGAACTTTACCTCGGAATGGTTCAGTTCGATTGAGTCGACCGTCAGAGAAAAGTAAAACAAACCAACGCGAGCGAAGGGAGGAGCAAGAGGCCGGAATTTTAATTGAAACAAATATAGGTGTTACTAAATTTTGGGTCAAATCAGCGCGCATGGAGCGATGCTGGCAAATTCGAAAATCAAAAAGAAGGGACTTATGAAGGGTTTTGAAGGAAAGAACTACCGAGCGTTCACTTTGATTGAGCTCTTGGTCGTGCTCATGATTTTGGGAGTTTTGGCGGCGATCATTATACCGGCCGTTGGAAAGGTGAGGGAGACGGCCAAACGATCGGCCTGCGCGAGCAATCTCCGCCAATGCGGGGCGTCTCTTCTCACCTATGCGGCGGACAACAATGGGACGCTGGCCAATGGCCATCCCGACGGTTATCCGGATAAGCTCAATCGGTCTTTTATTACGATGATGAAGGAACGGGGCTACATCGATGACTTCAGTGTTTGGTCTTGCCCCGCAGTGGGTGGGGTGCCCTTGGATGACGAAGCGAATACTCTTGAAGAGCTTCGCGGGTCGTATGCCTATTTTGGCAATCTCTACGGTCCTTCGCGGGTGCTGCAGCTAACTTCCAACTCTTTGATTATGCAGGACTTGATCTACTCCTATGCGGGAGAATGGAGAGTAAACCACAGCAACGGGGGAGAGTTGAGGGAAGATGCTATCACAGGGAATCCATCATTCTCGACTTATTTTGGAGGAGTGCCAGAAGGCTTTAATTCGTTGTTCGCGGATAACAGTGTGATGTGGACGGATTGGGAGGATCCGGAGGGCTCAGACAAGGTGGTTTGGTTGAACATGGGGGCGGGAAGCTCGAAAATCCCCGGTCCAGTTCGGGCTCAACCTAAGGAAGATGCGATCTGATCTGGGCGATGGGCAGCCTTTAGAAAAAAGTGATTTCTTAAAAGTGTCTCTCGGAGTCTAGCGGCGGACTCTTCCTTTTGGAAGGGGAGTCCATTCAGGCCGAAAAAAGTTCAAAAAAATCAGAAAGTAACAAGTCAAACTTGTTGCATAAAATGGTGTTTTGAGCATTGTTGCTCATTCACCCAAAGGAAAAGAATTATGAAGTTGAGATCCCTGCTAACCCTAACTCCCTTGATCTTGGTCACTGCGGGACCGATTCGGGCGGAGTATGTGCTCTATGATTTCGAAGATGCCTGGCAATTCGAGGACTGGGAGTACAACCAACCTGAAGTTCAAGTCGTTGAGGCTTCCGATCAGTTCTCGGTGAGTGGAGAAACTTCTGCTCGGTTTTATTCGGAGGCGATGCCTGTTGAACCGGTATTTTCTTCCCGGGTCTGGGATAACGATTGGGGAGACTATGATCGCATCGCCTTGGATTTCACAAACCCGACCGCTGAAGAACAGCGTCTGAAGGTTTGGGCAGGCAATGAGGTGACTGGATTTGCCTTTGAGGTGACCCTTCCGGCTTGGAGTCACATTCGCAAGGTGGCGGAATTAAAGTTCTCGAAGGCCGTGAGCACCCACAACATCAACGCGATTGTCATTACGGGCCCTGCCAACCAGGAGAATCTCTTCTATCTCGACAACGTCACTCTTTTGGAAGAGGGGCAGGAGCCGCTCGACAAGCCTGCGGAGGGCGAAGATCGGAAGCCCAAGAAGACCTTTGTGATTGAAGAGGAAACCGGCTCAATGGCCGAGACGATGGCCGCTTTCCGCAAGGATTATGTGGAGGATCAGGCATCCAGTCTTCGAAACGAATTCGAGGGCATGAGTGAAGAACTTCCAGAAGCCTCCGAGTATTTGGAGGGACGTCTGGAAGAGCTGATGGCTGAATACGACGTCAGTGAGACTCCTGAGGAGCAGAAAGCCGTCCTTCTGCAGTTGAAACGACTGGCGATGATCGCCGATCGGTTTGTCGAAGCCAAAGGTTATCTGGCAGATTATTCGGGAGACGCCGACGCTGGTTTTGTGGTGGGACTGGCCGATTCGATGGTCAAGGTGATGCCGAAGGATCTTCCCGCGAACCTTACGATTGACGATGAAGTTTCAATCAGTCTCGCGGGTGGGGAAAAAGAAGCCTTTCAGGTCGCGGTGATGCCTTATGCGAATCCGGCGGAGAAGATCACGGTGAGCCTGAGTGAGCTAAGGGGTCCGGATGGGGAGGTTCTCTCCGCTGATATGACTGGCGTGGAGCTGGTGACCTTTACCGAAACCACTTATAAGACAGAACCGAACATTGATTACATCGGTTGGTGGCCGGACGCCCTGATGGACGTGGAAGAGCCGATTGATGTCGCTATGGGTGACGTGCAAACCTGGTGGGTGCGCCTTGCTGCTCCCCGCGACCAGAAAGCGGGAGTTTATACCGGAAAAGTTTCGGTTGCCAGTGATGGAAAGGAAGTCGCTTCCTACGATTTGAACGTGACGGTGCGCGGATTCAATGTTCCGAAACACGCTCCGATTCCAACGGCGCTTACATTCATGGATCGCAATTGGAACAAAGTGACTGCGATCGGGGACGAGGATAATTTCGAAGAGAATTGGGAGAAGATTAAATACGACTATGCCGATTTCCTCGCAGAATACATGATCAACATGGACAGTATCTATCGCACCCCGAAGATGGGACGAATCGATACGATCGACTGGGATATCGTTGAATATCTGCATGAGAAGGGCGAATTGGTGAACGTTTGTCTTGGATATTATTGGGGAACCAAAGACGAAACGGTTGAGCTCTTCCGTCCACACTACGAGAAAGCGAAAGAGCTGGGCGTATTGGACCATGTTTATATCTACGGCTACGATGAACGCGGAAGTAATGAATATCCCAACATTGAGAAGTTCTCGAAAAAATTCCGGGAAGCCTATCCCGAGATCGATTTGATCCTGACAACGTCACAGGATCACAGCTACGGTTTTGATTCGCCGATGAAGTCGTTAATCGGATGGTGTCCGATCATCTCCCGATACAACCCGACCTTGGCGGAGAAGGCTCGCGAAGAAGGGCGTCAGGTTTGGCTCTACACTTGTGTCTGGCCACCGCACCCTTACCCGAATATCTTCACCGATTACCCGAGCATTGATAACCGGATCCTCTCCGGGATGATGTTGGCGAAGTATAAGCCGGACGGATATCTCTACTATCACACGACTTGGTGGAGAACTCCTGGAGGAATTGACACTTACCCCTACACCAACTGGAGTCCGGAAACCTTCCCCGGGGCGAATGGAGATGGTGCCTATTTTGCCATCGATAGCGATGCGAACTTACTGCCTACTGTGCGTGTCGAGAACTACCGAGACGGTCTCGAGGATCTCTCTTACTACATGATTCTTCAGAATCAGGTTAAGATTAACGAAGCTTCCGATAATCCCGACGAAGAATGGTTGGAACAAGCCCGTGAGGCCTTGGATGCGACCAATACTTATGTAGAGAGCCGGATTGACTGGACGAAGGATCCTCAGGAGGTGCGCCAGTATCGTGACCAACTTGCAGAAGCCATTGAAGCCTCACCGGTGACGGATACCGATCCGTGGAAAGAGGGTATGGGCGTTTTGGGAATCGATTGGAACTAAGCCTTCGAATTGGTTTCTTCTCACTTGGTGATGAATTCGAATCGTGAGCCATCCGAATCCGAGGGGCGGGTTAGTGGCTCCGAGAACGCATCGGATCTCTTATCATGAAACGGTTTTTGGGAGTTCTTCTTGTTCTTGTCGTAATCCTTCTCGGCTCGCTGATGGTTTATTTCAAGGAGACTCCGACCGAGTTGTGGGATCGTTTACACGAGTTTGTGGAAACGAGGTTGGGTAATAGCGACGAGGCGAAGACGGAGAAAACTCCGTCTTCGCCCGCCGCCTCTGAACCCGTTCCTGCTCAACCTCCCGCAGTTCAATCAATCCCAGAAGCCGATGGAGATAAAAAGAAGGAGGTTCCGCCTACGACGGAAGAGGAGAGAGAGCTCGAACTTCGCCCATTGGTCTGGCTGCAAAAGAATCCACGCTATGCGCCCCGCGAGGTAACCGTGAAGACGAATCAGCGCGTCGATCTCCCCGGTCAAGGGGAGGCCGAGAACAGCTGGTTTGAAATGTATGCGGGGAGTGTCGCCCAGGTTCGGGAAGTGAGAGAGGCATCGGTCGTGGTTCTCTTTGGCTCTGCCTCCGTGGAGGTGCCGATCTCAGAAACCAATTTGGAGGAGCTAGCCGCCAAGCGAATGGCTCAAGCCAAGCAAGCCGCGATTGCTCGTAAACGAGCCGCTGAGGAAGCGCAGAGAATGGCTGAAGAAGCGCTTAAGCCTGAGATCCCCCAGCAACGAGATGATGTCTACCTTTGGAACGAAGCCCCCAACTGATACCTGATATGCGAAACCCCTCAATTTCCCGATTTTTCTCAATCTCATCTTTTGCTTGCGCCTTGCTGTGGGTGGCGGGGCCCTTGGTCTCGAGTGCTGGGGAGTCAGTCTTTGATTTCGAGGATCCCTCGCAACTGGAGGGATGGAAAACTTCTGGAGAGGGGGCGTCGATCGAACAGAGCGATCTGTTTGCGAGCGAAGGATCCGCGTCCGCGGTGATGAGAATGGAAGAGTGGGAGAGTGGGGACCCCCGCAAGACCTATGTGGAAATCACCTTCCCGCCGGAAAACTGGGCTGCCTACGATTGGATCGTCTTCGATGTAGTCAATCCCACTGACGAGGATGTCAGTGCCTATATCTACATTTCCGATAAGGAGGATGATATCGATAATGGTTTGCGCCATCGGTTTGGCATCGCGAACCGTTCGGCCAAGCGGGTTTTCAAAAAACTGGGTTGGAATATCGCGAATGATAAGTCGATTAACCCGGGCAAAATTACGACAATCCGTTTCGTCGTCGAAAGACCTGAGAGTGATGTCGCTATCCACATCGACGGGATCACTCTGTTGCGAGACAAAGGAGACTATTCGGAAGATTTGCCGGACCAATTACAGGAGTCTGTTTGGGAGATGCAGAAGGAAATCATTGCGGCCCAGATTGAATCGGCGACCTCACAGCTGGATGAGCAGGTTCTGGGCAGAGCTCTGACCGGAAGCGTCTGGGACGAAGTGGAACGCCTAAAGCGCGGAGTCGAAGAGATTGACCGGAATGCCAATGCCGCCGACCAAGATCGGCTGGAAATGGTATGGCTGGGATCGTATCTGGAGCCGATGGTCGAGCGGTTCAACCAGTATCCCGATTATTATCGTCAGCTTTTGGAATTGGGCCTTCCAAACAACGGATTTCTGGTTGGTTTTGCACCTTCTATGGTCAATGTCATGCCGAAGCATTTACCAGTGGATTTGACGATCGCTCCGAATATCAGGTTGAACGCAGCGCGGAATGAAAATGAGTCCTTCCAATTGGCCGTTGCTCCCTTTGATCGGGATGCGCGCCAAGTGAGAGTTTCCGCATCGGAGCTCCGAACCGAGACGGGTGATTCGATCCCCGCAGGCCAGATTGACTGTGATCTTGTTGCTTACACCGAGACTACGAATGAGCCCGGCTATGATGTCGATTATGTAGGTTGGTGGCCGGACCCGATTATCGCGGATCCGAAGCCCGTCGATGTGAAGGTGGGAG
This sequence comes from Puniceicoccus vermicola, assembly GCF_014230055.1. NCBI lineage: Bacteria > Pseudomonadati > Verrucomicrobiota > Opitutia > Puniceicoccales > Puniceicoccaceae > Puniceicoccus > Puniceicoccus vermicola. The sequence goes on from NZ_JACHVA010000076.1 coordinate 49,876, forward strand.
AGGTTCAGGCTTGGTGGATCCGTGTGAATGTGCCGATCGACCAGGAGCCGGGGATGTACTACGGGAAGATTACGGTTAATGCTGAGGAGGCGGAACCGATGGTCTTCGAGCTAGCCGTCTATGTATATGATTTTACGCTGCCCACGCACGCACCTTTCCCCTTGGCTTTCACGACCATCAGCAAGAGGAGTAACTGGATCGAGAATATCATGGGGGGGCAGAAGGCATGGAATGAGACGAAAAAGTACGAGTTCGCCGATTTCCTGGGAGATTACTATCTGATGCCGGACTGTATCTACCGTCACCCAACGGAGGATCTCCCCTCGAAGCTTGATATGGAGCTGATCGAATATATGCGGGATCAAGGGAAGCTCGGTCCTTTCAGCATTGGCTATTTCCACAGCGACAACCCCGAGTGGATGGAAGAGTATCGTGAGAATTATGAAGCAGTGAAGGAAGCCGGTCTCGAGGATTATGCCTATCTTTACGGGTGGGACGAAGTTTCGACGAAAATGTGGCCGCGTATTGAAGATTCTGCTGCCATGTTGAAGGAACGCTATCCTGAGATCTACCGGTTTACGACGACGGCGGAAAAGGTGCCTCCTCAGATGCCGTCCATGAGTGCGACTTGCCCGATCAATGCGGGATGGAACGGAAAGAATGTGGACACGCTTCGCGAGGAATATGGGATCGACTCCTGGTGGTACACCTGCGTCTGGCCTCCGCATCCTTATCCCAATTTCTTTATCGAATACGATCCGATTGATGCACGGGTGATGATGGGAATCCAACACGCCAAGTATCGACCGGCAGGATTTCTTTACTACGAGACGGCCATTTTCGGTGAGAACGAAGAGAAGGGTGGGGGCATTGGCGAATATCCATACACCACCTGGAATCCGATCAGTTTCGGGGATACGCATGGGGACGGGCGTTGGCTGTATTATCGAACGGACGGCACCATGGTCCCGAGTATGGTCATGGAAAATTTCCGGGATGGGATGCAGGATCTGGCTTACTACATGATTCTGGCCCACAAGGTGAAGTTGTACGAGGATGCCGGAGGTGAAACCAGTGATTGGCTCTACGAGGCGAACATCGCTCTTACCGATTTCGACGAGTATTCAAAGTATCGCAACACCTACACGAAAAGTCCCAACAAAGTTTACGAGTTTCGGGATCGTCTTGGCCGTCTCATTGAAGACGCACCGGTTGAGGATGATAATCCTTGGGCCGGGAACGAGGGTATGCCCGTCCGCGGTATTTGGGACCAGTTTCGTTGATTGCTCACGACCTGCGTGGATACCTCCCACTATTTGAAAATAATGTCTAAAGAATTTTTAACCACCGAGAAGGATCAGTTTATCCGGAACGGCAAGTCACACCGGATCTTTTCGGGAGCTTTGCACTATTTCCGCGTCGTGCCCGAGTACTGGGAGGACCGTTTACGGAAATGCAAAGCCTGTGGGTTGAACACCATCGAAACCTATGTGCCGTGGAATTTGCATGAACCGCAACCGGGGGAGTTCGACTTCTCAGGCCTTCTTGACCTTCGAAAGTTCATCGAGACGGCGTCTGCATTGGATCTGGATGTAATCGTTCGTCCAGGACCTTATATTTGTGCCGAATGGGAGTTCGGTGGGTTTCCCAGTTGGCTGCTGAAAGACCGCAATGTGCGCCTGCGTTGCATGGATGAGACCTATCTTTCGCATGTTGACCGATACTTCGCGCGCTTGATGCAGGAGTTTGCCGATCTCCAGAGCAGTCGAGGAGGCCGCGTCGTCGCGGTTCAGGTGGAGAATGAGTACGGGAGCTACGGAACCGACAAGAAGTATCTCTCTTGGATGGAAGATTGCCTGAAGAGGAATGGAATTGACGTTCTCCTTTTCACTTCGGACGGTCCAGAGGATCACATGCTCCAGGGGGGCGGGCTTCCTCATCTTCTCAAAACCGCGAATTTCGGATCGAGAGCGACGGAGGCTTTTGAGAAACTCCGGGAATATCAGCCGGAAGGTCCGCTGATGTGCATGGAGTTCTGGAATGGCTGGTTCGACCATTGGGGCGCTGAACACCACACCCGGGACGCCACCGATGCCGCCGATGCCCTGGATGAGGTCCTCAGCAACGACGCCTCGGTGAACATCTATATGATGCACGGAGGGACGAACTTTGGTTTTTGGAACGGTGCAAATCGCTACCAATCCTATTTTCCGACGGTAACCAGTTATGATTACGACGCCCCGCTGGATGAACAGGGGAATCCTACCGAAAAGTTTGAGAGATTTCGGCAAATCTTCGCCAAGCATGGTGCCGAGGTGGGGCCAGTACCGGAAAAGACTCAGGGGATTGCCTTTGGCCTTGCCGAGACTCAGAGATCGTTGAGCCTGCTCGAGAAGCTCGACCATTTCGCGAAACCGGTGGAGGCGGCCTGTCCCTTAACCATGGAAGACGTCGACCAGAACTTTGGGTTTATTCTTTACGAAACCGAGGTGTCCGGACCTCGGCCCGAGTCGAAAATCATGTTGCAAGACGTTCATGACCGGGCATGGGTCTACCTCGACGGTAGGTTTGTTGGGACGGTGGATCGCAATGAGCCCCAAGAGGGCATTGATGTGACCATTGGCCGTGAAGGTGCGATCCTTCAAATCCTGGTCGAGAATCAGGGTCGGATCAACTACGGGCCCAGCTTGTATGACCGCAAGGGAGTTACCCATGGGATTCGTTTGGGGCTTCAATACTTGCACGGATGGAAGACTTATCCGTTGCCACTCGATTCTCGCCAAGGCTTGGAATGGGCAGGCGCCGCAACCGGCGAAACTCCGCGTTTGTTTCAAGCCGAGCTTTCCGTAGATCAACCGGCTGATACGTTTCTCCGGGTTCGTGATGGAAATCATGGCGTGGTCTGGATCAATGGCTTTGCCTTGGGGCGCTATTGGAAAACCGGACCGCAGCAGACCCTCTATGTTCCGGGTCCACTCCTGAAATCGGGGGACAATACCATCGAGATCTTTGAGCTGGAACCCAGCTCGGTTCCGGCTGCTGAATTCGTCGCTGATCCTGATTTGGGTTGAGCGAATCTATTGGATTCCTCGGTCTGCAGGTCGATGAGTTTCGATTTTTTGACTGGGCTCAGGTGTTACCGGTTCGGCTTTCATTCGGGTCGGCGGTTCAGAGTGCGGGTTCGCGTAGCGATGTGGATCGCCTCGGGGCCCTGCGATCTCACGGCGTAGCGTTCGGGCAAGGCTTAAGTCGTGGCCCATGATGCCAGGCCCGCCTTCCCTCCCGGGTCGAAGGAAGGAGCACCCGGTTCCCGTTGTTCAATTCCACGGACGATGGAACTTCGGCGTGGGCTGCTCTTGGGGCGTTTCTCGAAGGACATAAAAAAGGCGCCGAGGATTTCGGCGCCTTTGGGTTCAAGTGAGAGTCTCTGTCGAACCGAGAGAGGGAATTAAAATTCGCCGAGTTCGGGTGGCTCCCAAACCCCAGCGGCATCCCGGAGGGTGATGTAGGCAGCCTCGCGGAGAGAATCGGCTTGTTCGTCAGTAAGAGTTCGGGGCTGATATTCGATCTCGCGGGGGTCCTTCCGGAAAAAGAACCCGTACCAGACCAGGCTTCCCAGGTACTCACCGTTTTTATTGGCGTGAAAACCATCAGTTCCGATGACCCAGTCTCCCTCAGAATTCTTTCTCCAGTAGAAGATTTTGTTGAGACTCTTGCTTTCATCGGGCATCCGGGATTTCCCTTCTGGATAGGGAAGCGAATATACATCAAAGTCTACCGGTTCATAGTCCCAAAGAGGCATCTTTTGGGCCTCTTGGAAGGCGGTCCCGACCGGGATGACCCGAAGGCCCTGTTCAGCAGCGAGATTGTAGTAGTTCTCGTGCAGTCGCTCGTACATCTCATCGGGTTGCAGGTTCCACTTTTTCGTACGGTAGCTGTCGACGTTGTGAGGCCAAGTTTCATGGACGACAATCTGGGCCTGAGGTGCATATTCATGGATGTAGCCGATGAGCTTTTCCGCATGAGGCGAGAACGTCTCTGCTTTATGACTTTTCGAGCTGACTTGCTGAATGGTTACGTAGTCCCATTTTTTGTCTTTGAGGATGTGTTCCAAGGAAGCCTTCTTTTCGATGCGCTCATTGTTGATGTCGTAGCCGTAATTGTTTCCTTTCTCCTGATTCTCGGCGTGTTGCCGGGCTAGGGCGACATGGAGCGAGAGCGGTGAGGCACCGATGATGGCCCGTCCGACGACGACGTCGTGTTCGGGATCGCTGGCCGCGATCTCAGGAAGGAAACGGGTGGCGTTTTCGGTAAAGCTGTTGCCGATCCCGAGGATGTAGAGGGCTCCATCCTCTTCCGCCGATGCGAATGTCGCGACGAGCGCGAGGCAGCTGAGACTGAGCCATTGAATCATGAGGATTCGTGTTTTCATAAAGTGCTTTCGGTGTTTCTGCTGTGGTTTTTTTGACCGTCTTCGGAATCGAGCTCAGGGAAGGTCTTGGCGGACTTTGTAGAATCTCCGATCCAATCCACTGACGGAGGTGGCGAATGGGGGAGTGGGGGCTGGAGTTACCGGTTCCCACGAATCGGTGAGGTCGTCATTTTGCAAAAGTTCACCTTCTTGCGTCCAGTCGAGAACGAGGTCATTGCCGAGAAGAACCGGAGGGTAGAGAGTCAATTCCTCCTCAGGCGTCCGGATATTCATGGCGACGGCTCCGATGTAGTAATAGCCGGGCCCGTTGCTGTTGTGTGACCCCGCTGACAGCGAGAGCACGATGGTGCCTTCATTGGTCGGACGAATGCCGTTGATGCTGACCGTTTCGGTCTCGTTGCTGGCTGCATCCAAATTCGCAGATCCGGAATTTGCTCCCGTGATCTCGTAGTGAGTTTCGCGGTTGTCACTGACCCCCATCCGTGAGGCAAAAATCGTAAAATCGTAGGTCCAATCCCGGTTTAGGTTGGAGAATGTGAACGCCCCGGTTGGATTTGAATTCTGGCCATACAAGCTGTCTCTTGTTGCTCCAGAAGGGAACGGCCCGGAGCTCGTTCCATTTTTGTTGGTACCATCCAAGGAGTCCGTCAGCGAGACACTGATCGCGGTGGAGTTGCCCTCTCGATCGAGCAGGTCGTCGGTGTAGAGGGTGGGGGTAGCCGAGGGTTCGTCGATTACATTCCAGGAGTCGGCCGAGATGACGGTGTAACCGCTGCCGAAATCAAGATATACGGTTTGAGCGGTCGAGAGAGACCCCCATTTGAGAATACTACTTTCTGGCAGAGGATTTCCACGCTGATCGGTGACGGATGGCTTCACGTAGATGGCGTAGCGTCCGTTGATTGCCTCAGCCAGCGTTAGGGTGACATTCAGTCCGTCGCCGGAGAGATCTACGGCGATCGGCGTAAGACGGCGACCTCGATAGGCGATTTCGTAGTTATCCGCCTTGGTGGCACTGGAAGAATCAAGCGGCTCGCTGAACGAGAGGAAGATCTGATCGGGACCGGCCGGATTCGTGGAGTTCAAATTGGGCGGAGTTTGGTCAGGCAGAACGGTGAGAGTAACGGGTTCGGTTTCAACCGTGCGGATCCCGTCGTCGAATGCTGCGACATAGATGTCGCCATCCTGGCTAAAAGCCACGTCGCTCACCGTGAGGTTCAGGCGGGTGGCTCCGTCAATCAGATCTCCGTTTCGATACCACTGAATAGAGTAGGAGCGGTCAGCCTCGACTTGCGTAGCAAAGCTTGCCGAGCCGCCTTCTTCCAGTGTTTGGGAGGCCGGTTGCTCAGAGACTTCCAAACGAGTGTGGGGAATTGTATCGATTCGAAGGGTTCCCAGGTCGGTGTAGTGAGCGCTGCTGTTGTTCTCAGGGCCGGGGCTGAGAGCAATCGTGATCTCGCCTGAGGCATTGGGGAAGACGGGCAAGGTCGATGCGCTTTCTTCCACATTGCCAGCCGAATCGAGAGTGGCGCTTTCGACGGTTTCTCCAGTGACCGTGTAGCGCGTTTGAAATTGATCGCTGACCCCCATCCGTGAGGCGTAAAACTCAAAGATGTAGGCAACGCTTGGATCCATTCCGGTAAGCGTAAACTTCGGGGTGACGGTGCTCAATCCATTGTCAGTCTCAGTGTTTCCGTAGAGAAGGTCGCGTGTGGCAGTTCCCGGGAATAACGTGGAGTCGGTGGTGCCCGACGAAGAGCTTTGGTTGAAGCGTGAAAGGATCTTCAGCTCGATGGGATTGGAGGTTCCGTCATCGTATAAGAGCCCGCTGAGGACCGAGCCTTCGGTCGTCGCCTTCGGGTTGGTCAAATTGTTCCAGCTCTCTCCGGGGAGAGGATTACTGGGAGTTTCTGAATCGGTGGAGCCAAAGTCGATCAAGGTCACTTTATCGGTCAGTCCGGCCCGGTTGACGGTCTGCCAGGCGATTTCTTCGAGAAAGGTGAAGTCTTCGTCGGTAATCTTCAGGTTGAGGTTTTGAATTTCGGGTTGGGAGTGCAAGCCGACCGGACTGCTCTGGTAAATACTCGCATAGTGCACACAGGCCGAAAGATAGTAGCCGTTGTCGTTTCCGTGATACTCGTCGTATTTGTAGAGGTCGATAAAGTCCGGGTCGGAGGCCGGGAGGTAGCCGCCGGCGTTTCGCCAAGCATCGCCGACCGGATTGACGAGGACCGGGTATTTGTCCGGGTTGGTCTCCGTGAGGTAGTCGGCGAGTGCCTGATAGTTCGTCCGCAGTTCATCGATCATTTGGTCCGTCGTCGCGAAGTGTCCGCTATCAGAGGTTCCGGAGATCATTCCGTGCACTTCCGCACGCGACCAGGTCAGGTAGAGGTAGACTTGAGTGTCGGGATTGTTGGCCATTACCGAGTCGTAGAGCAACTCGCCGTATTCCATGTGTTCGTCGATGTCGCCGACATGGGTTGGTTGGGTTGAGTAGTTTTGGAGAACGACCTGAGTCCATTGCTCATCGTCAATGAAGCTTTGACTGTTCTCGTAGTGGTATTGGAAATCCTTTCCTCCGACGGCTCTCATCTCCGTAAGAGGATCCTCTTGGCCAGCGGCGTTTGCCAACGCATCGAAAATCGTAGGCACGCTCACAGTCCCTCCATCGCCGAAGGTGAAACTATTTCCGATAAAGAGGACCTTATTCTCGGCGTGTAGGATGGATAAGAAGCCGAGGAGGCCGAAGAGGGCCGCCAGCAAGCTGAATATTTTCGTACGATTGATCATGGTTATATTGGAAAAGGGAATTCATCGCGGTCTCGTTCGCTGTTGGGGGCGAAGGGATCCGGATGGATCGGAGGTCCCGGGTCTGAAACCCGAAAGGGCAAGACCAACGAGAGCGTTTACTTCGTCGGTCGGAACCTTGGGAAATATGAATAGGAAGGAACGGTGCCGCTCTCCGGAAAGGGAGAGTCCACGCGATTCGTTGAGTCCCGGCCGTGAAGGGAAACCGGGGCTCCTCGGGCTACTCGGATGAGTCTGGATTCAGGTATTCTTTGAAAACCTGTACGTTGACAGGATTCACCTCATCATCCGTGCCGAAGATGAAAATGTTGGATCGGAAATTGGTTCGGTGAGGCCAGAGTGAATTGTAGGCGAGGGTCCAGCTATCGCCTTCAGAGCGGGCAAACTTCACCTCAATTGCAGTCGTTTCACGATTGGAGAGTTCCACGACGGTGCTGTCCATGTCGTTCAATTGGAAGAGTTCTTCTCCGATTTTTCCCGTAATTGCGTACTCGCTCAAATTGAAGATTTGGTAGCTGCCCGCCGGGAATATTGATCGGTCTCTCTTGACGGTGAAAACCTGATAATGCTCATCACTTCCGCCGTCGTTTCCCATGAATAGGATGAGGACTTCCTTTTGGTTTGGGGAGAGTTTTGCGTTTGCAACTGGGATTCGTTGGATCGTTCCGTCCGAAGGGGATCTTTCTTCGCGGAAAAATATCATCGAAGGCGGTCCAGAATAAGAGTGAGGCTGGGTAAACGTCCGGGTGTAGATGCTGATCGTTCGGACTTGGCCATCGGACTCATATTTGAGGTCTTCGATATTCCTGTTTCCCAGCGCGAGGGTTGTAAATTCGACGGAGACCAAGTCCTCTTCCTTCATGGTGGCCGCTTGTGCGAGGCTGTTGAAGAAGAGCATAAGAGCAAGACCGATGGGGGCGGGATTCTTCAGGTATTTCATAGGAATAGTTCGTGCCATGAGACTAAATTGCTTCTGGGGTGATCCAGCGAAAGTCGACGATTCTGAACTTGCGTCCAAACTGTCCGGGAGGGTCATTTCGATCGGCACTTGAGTTGGGGGTTCCTTCCACCGGTTCGGCGACGCGCTGAACGACAGCTTCGCAGTAGGCTTGCGACAATATGCTGCTAGTTATCGGATTGCGGGAGTCTCCGTAAGCGCGAATCACGAAAGTATCTGAGCGAGCGGTGAGGATGGGCGCTAGTGCTTGAAGGATATCACCTTGGAGGAGATGACCCGTCATTCCGGCACTTTGAGAACCATGTACCGTGGTTACGAATGGAGAGGGGCCTTGCGTTCCCGAAAAAGTGTCGGATAGGGATGCCGAAATATTGGCGTTGACCGTCTGATCCAGGGATTGTTGAAGAATGCCACTCAGCTGTTCGTCATCGGTTCCGGAGACAGTATCTTGGAGACTGCGGTTGACAAAATTAGCCATGGATCCAAATGGGCGTCTACGTGCTTGAATTTGGGATACTATCTCATTTGCTAAGTCTTGGATTTGAGTAGCAGAGAGTTCGTGGTATCCGCGCCAAAAATTGTCGTTGGTGGTCGAGTCGTTCGTCTTGAAGGCACTCCCATAGTGGAGATTGAGTCGGGTGAAAAAGGTCTCGGTAGATTCGGAGGTGGGAATTCCGGTATTCGGGTCGTAGACGGGAAGATCCTGATCATGCATGGCGCTCAAGATAGCGGTCCAGGCTTCTACAGAGGTGGAGTTGACATTGAACGATCCGTTAATCATGAGTTGCGAGGCCCAGGCGTGATAGTCCTCCAGTTGAGTCTTGGCACCGTTGAAGATGCCTTCGTCGAGGATCTCTTGGCCGGATTTCGTAAAGAGGTAGCGCTTATTACCATAGGATTGTTCATCGACCGTCTCAGTGAGCTGATTTTTGGTCAGTCCAGGATCAATCGAAGAAAAAAAGTAGCTGTCCCAGAGTTTCTCATTAACCAGATAAGGTAGGTCATAGATGTCGAGTCCGCTCTGACCGTCATAGTCTTCATTGACGGACATGCCCATGGGAATGCGGGGATCTGCATAAGAGTTGCCGGCGATGTAGCTGGGATCGTGATTATATCGCGAGAGGTTGGCGTGCTGGAGGGCACCCAGCGAGAGCAATGGCTCGCGTGGAATGTCGAAAAGGATGACGTTGCCGGCACCAGTGGTTCCGATGGAGTTCCCCCAGCGGACGGAATACCGGGCATTGTTGACGGTCTGGGGTAAGCTAATGCTACTCTCGAGTCCACGGTCGCCCTGCGCGGCAAACCCGCTCATGGTCGTATTCCCTTGTCCACTCGTGAAGCCGTCCCAATCGGATGAACCTACAAGGGGTCGGAGATTGCTGTCTATGCCATTGCGAAGTCCGTACGGATCCCGTGTAGTTTGGAGATTGTAGACCCAGCTGGCCAAGTCGAATCCGCCCACCAAGTTTTCGGCTGCTTGGTTGCCCATCGGGTTATTCAAAGTAGCCGGGCTCAGATTGCTTCCTTTTTGCCAGAGGTTCCCGATTCTTTGTATACTTTTGAAGTAAGGGCTGGTTGACTTCGCATCTTTCCACATGCCCGAGTTTTTATCCTTACCTTCACGAAGGTTGAGAAACATTCTTTCGCCTATGTCGATTTTGGTGACTTGGATTTGTTCGCCTTTGCTGGCTTCGATATTTAATTTAAGAGAAAGTGCTCCGTTGGGGGATAGAGTATTGCGTAGCCAATTCGTTTTTTGCCATCCCGTAATCCAGTCGGTCCGGTCCTTGGGCATGAACAGGCGCGTTTCCCCAGGCAGAAAGGAGGTCGTGTTGTCGCCGGAACTGTCAGCCTTCTGAGTGTTCAAAATGAAAATCATGTAATTATCCAGTTTGTCATCAACGATGTCGAAATCCTTGAAGCTCTTGGTATAACTGTTGCCTCCGACGGTGAGGGTGACCGTAGGCTTGAGGTAAAAGTAAATGGCGTAGACTCGGTTCGAAATCTCGATGTTGTAAGGATTATAGAGTCCGAAAATTGGGTTTACATCCAAATAGACGTCATAGTTGCCATCATCGTTCGACTCCGTTCGAAGACTGAAGATGAACTGGATGCGCGAAAGTATAGGGTGAACAGGGTTGTTTTGCTGGTATTCATCGTCCCCTTTCGAGTTGCCCTCGTAGGGGTTAAAGCCATTTCGCAGGTCCGTATCGAGCCCGGGTGTGGGCACGATCGTTTCGAATGTTCCGGTTGTGGCCGTATTATATAGGTTATAATAGTCTTTGAGAATATCCCAGTTCGGACCGGTGGGAGAGCCGGTTTGACCATTCTCCAGTCCATCGACGAAAAATCGTTCCGGACCGTCCGCGGCCGTCCCAAATTCCATCTCGTAGACACTGTTGTCTTCGAAGGCGAAAGTAAGATCCTTTTTAAATCCGCCGTTACGAGTATCCACCAGCAGTCCCCGGCTCGCGGCCGTGATGTCGTGAAAATGCTTTTTGGAAACGGTCCGGTTTCCGGTGAGGAAATAGAGATCTTCGCGGAATTTGGCATCACCGATGAGAGCATTTTCCTCAACGTTTTGGCCGGAGAAAACGGTATCCATTTGATTGATGCCATACTGGTAGGAAACGGTAGTCGGTGAGCCGGTTTGGCTATCCGTGGGTAGGTTGTCTTCAGCCATGATGTTATACTTGGCTTTGATTCCCTCATCGCCCACCCAGTAAGCGTAGCGACCGGCGGTGTTTCCGCTGGGGTTCGGGATTTCCACTGTGGGAGCTTTGACGCGGACGCGGTCCCGTTCGGCTTGGGTTGCCGTGGGATCTTGATCGTCCACCAGCCAAACGGAATCAAATTGGGCATTCGGATCGGAAACGGTAGAGTCAGAGTCCAGGTAGTCGGGGTCGCTGGGAGACTTACCTTCATTGCCGCTGATCAGCCAGGCCGGTGAAGCGGTGGTGTTGCTCGCGTTCCAGATTCCTGTCCAATGAGGGTTCTCCGCATTTGCATCCGTGATGTCTCCGCGGGCTGAGACCGTTTGGTCGGGGCCTGCAAATTTCTGAAGTTCTCCAAAGGCGAGAAGCAGACTGAGCTCGGCATTTTCGCGCGCTTCCATCTTGCGCTGTTCTGTCTGGGCGCTGCTTGTCTCTACGGATAGGTAGGTCGACAGCGTCACCAAGAGCAGGAGGATGAAGGACATCAAGCTGAGCGAGATAATGAGTGCAAAGCCAGAGTCTGTGGATCGGAATCCTTGAGAAAGGGTGATTTTTCTAGGCATACGCTGTAGCAGAGAAGTTGAAGAGTGGCGATTGAAGAACGATCCGATTCCACGTAGGTAGACCAAGGCGTTGGGTGGGGCCCCAATTCCAAGGTCGGTTGAGATGCCGAAAGTGACTTCGGAATTTACAAGGAAATCCGTTCGGTCAAGGACGCAAACGGAGGATCGTTAAGTGATAGAAGTTTATGGTTTACTGTCGTTTCGTTAAATTTTCCGTTCTCCCACCGGCGCAGACGGTAGAGGGTGGCAAAGGAGTACTCGGGGGCCGCTCCGCCTTGCCCTCCGACAAGTTCACCTCCGCGTCGGACATTGTCCTGCATCCAAGCGGGAAGGAGGAGATGGTATGGGTTGCGGGCGACTTCGCCGGTGTGGAGCGAGAGGGCGGCCACCAAATCGGCGACTAGCTCGGCACTCGCTTCGACCATGAGATTTGGGGTGTCCATCGCTCCCCAGAATTCGGTTTCGATGACCGTGCAAGAAAAGTCTTTCATCTTGCTGAGAGCTTTCACGATCAGGTGGTGGGTCGAAATATGACGGGAATTCCAGTCTTCGACGTGAGGGAAAAATATGATCTCTGGAGAGAACTTTTCGAGGACAGCAATGACATCTTCGACTTCTAGATTGTTGAGATCGCTGCGTTGCTGATAGACTTCCCAGCCGAGATAGGCGCAAGCATGGTTGAGTTCGTCGGCCCGTCCAGATCGTCGGTCGGTGTTGCTGCCAAAGGTTACCGGGATATTGATGATTTGCATGCCAGCCTCTCGCATGAGCCGCAGGGGCAGCAGGCCGATGATGCATTCGTCGTCCGGATGGGGCGCGAAGATCAGTGCTTTGGATGGGCTCGGATGGACCTCCGTTTTTCCAGAAACGGAAAGACTGCGAGCGGATTCAACCGATTGTTGAATCTCTTGAACGAATTTTAGGTATGGATTCACAAAATTTTAGGGGAAGTTAGTGTTTCAGAGTGAATGTTGGGGGATCGACGAAATGGAGTTGGAGGTAGCCAATAGACTCTTCTTTTCGCTCAACGCACCGACAGGGAGTTTCGACTGCGGAGATGTGGGATGGGGAAACGCACTTTCCACGGAATTGGATCGTTCCGCAGACTTTGCGCAATCGACTATATGGCTCGCGAGCATCCTTATATGTTAGTCTTTTCTCGACTGAATTTTGTTGTCTGAATCGGATGTTTTTTTGATTATTTCGGAATGTCCGAGCTCACTAGCATTCATCGCCAGTTTCCGAGTCATATCCAGGATCCGACGAATTTCTACAGGGGGTTGAGTGTTTCGGACCGGGTCTTGGTGGACAACCTTCTCATTTTTCAAAGAACCTCTCGACGATCGCTCCGCCAGAACCTTTTGGAGAATCGCATGCACCATCGCTATGTGCTTACCTATGTGATCGAGAAGCCGGGGAAGGTTTTTCTGGACGGGGCGGCAGTGTCTTTGGAGGAAGGAGAAGCCTTGTTGGTCGCCCCTTACCAATATCACGACTATTATGAAATGGACGAGGAACGCTTGAGATGGCTCTTCATTACTTTCGAGGTCGTGCAGGGGGGCAGTTTTCTCTCCGAGCTGCGAAATCGTCCTTTGAGACCTGACGACGTTGCCCGTTCGCTTTGGGTTGAGCTAGCGGGGCTCTGGGGGAGCGACGTCCAGAGCGATGAACGGAGGTCTGAGATCTTGCCGACTTTGGAGCGTTTGCTTATGCGACTGAAGTCTTATGGGAAGATCGCCCTCCCGCGCCCTCAATCGGAACGGGAAGATTCAGGGGAGATGGGAGACGAATGGACGAGCCGGGTGGAAGAGCTGATTGTGAGATCTGTGTACGAAAACTGGTCTTTGGAGGAGGTGGCTCGTCGCGCAAACATATCGCTGCGATACTTACGCAGTCGCTTTGAGAAGGTGATGGGCGTGGCCCCGAGTGAGTTCCGTGCAAATTACCAGCTGCACGCGGCCATGCTTCTCATGCGCGATTCACGTTTGAGTTTATCTCAGGTGGCGGAGCGTTCCGGATTTGGATCGCTGCCCGTTTTTTCCCGGTTTGTGAAAAGGCGGGTGGGGTTGGCTCCGAGTCAGTTGAGAAAGAAACTCTTACGGGGAGAGTTCAAATTCGAGGTGCCTACCCGTTAAATTCCTACGGGGGCGCTTTTGCGGCCTATGATCCTGAGGGGATTCAGTGGCGCTCGGCAGGATCTCCTACTTTTTGGCTATAGGCTTTTGGAGGCATCCCGTAGGCGTTTTTAAACGCACGGGAAAAGGCAAACGGAGATTCAAAGCCAGTGCGGGCGGACACCTCGCCAACGCTAAGGGTCGTTTTTTGGAGGAGCTTCGCCGCTTCTGATAGTCGGGATTCCCGGATGTATCGGCCGAGGCTCACTCCCAGACTATCGCGGAAGATGGTTCGTAGGTAGCTTGCAGAGTATCCCAGTTCCTGGGCAAGATCGGAGAGGCTTGGAGCATCAGACAAATGGTTACGGATGTAATCATTGATTTGTTCCAGGATGACGTCCCGGGAATGGTCCGGTGTCTGAGAATGGGATTGCTCCGGGGGGATCCCAGGGAGGGAGACCATATGCCGCAAGAAGCGGGAAAGATGGTAGGAGATTGCCAAAGTGTCTTTTCGCTGCGAACCGGGTCGAGTGTACGGTTTGAGGGCTCTTTGCAGGAGGTGGGCACTCTCGATGTCGAGATGCCGGGGGGTGTCCTGTAGGGGAGCGAGAAAATCCGAATGAGCGATGTCAAAGGTGATGAAGAGCCAGTCGAGGTTTTGGGCTTCGACATCCATATAGTGATGAAACTGGTTGGGGAAGATGAGGGCGGAGCTGCCGGGGGAGAAATGATAGCTGTTCCCTCCGATCCTCACAGGGCCGCTTCCTTGTAGAGCCAGAACGAGCTCAAATCGATGGTGGAAGTTGTTGCTCACTCCTTCGGGACGAAACGCCGATACATCCGTTCGCTCGAAAAAAATGATATTGTTGGGAGCCTCGGACTCTTCGACTTTTAGGCCGGTAAATAGGCTCTCGGGAGGGGGGATCTTCCCCATTAGTTCGCAGATCGGCTGCAAGATCGAATCTGGCTCCGAAGCGGAAACGTCGACTGGACTTTCCCCGGCGGGCTCGGTCCGGAGGGCGCTTGATTTTCGGGCGGAGGGCTTTGGCATGGGTGTTTGCGAGGGAGGCACGGATCTGAGCATTTCAAGTTTGGCCCTGAACCAAGCCGTTTCTTTTTCTCTCTGCTCCGGGTTGCCTCTGCAACATTATTGTCGGCGGGTGGTTTCAGAATTACGCACCGATCAAATCGTGTGACTCAATTTCTGAACCGCGAAAGATGGGATTCCCATGGAGAGACAGAAAATGGGGATGAAGAGTCGGAAATAAGTAACTAAATGAACACGAGCCTTCACATTCTCACGAATCACTTCGAAGCGCCAGCTGGCCTTTCATTTACACTACGCAAACACTATCACGCCTGGAATCTGATTCTGAATGGGGTCGGGCTGCCGGAAGTCTTCGGCGTTCCTTCTCCCTCGAGTGAGGGCGGCAATCTGTCGGTGGGGCAGAGGCAATCAGTGTAAAGCTTGCGGATTCGGGTTATGGTTTTTGCTGAGAGGCAGCGAAGGGCGCTGAAAGCAACCCTTCCACTGTGAAAACGTACCACAGGCTGCCAGCCTGTGTCGGCGGTCAGGCGGATTCTGGGCTTCGGCGGCTAGGTTCGAAGTTTGAGGAAATCCGAGCAACGGAGGTCTGGCGGATGCCAGGATTGTTATCTATCGCTGGTCTGAAGCGCTTTTTGCAAAGGGCAGTTTTCCACATCGATGCGGGTGCCCTGTCGGTAGCCGGCGAGGAGGCATTTGGATTCTTGGGCGAGCATGCGCCGAACTTCACGGCGCGCACCTTTCTGTCGGGGGATGTGCATGTGGTCGTAGGCCGTGGTTTGGTGGCGGAGCCAGGCGATGGTGGCGGCCTCGGCGCGTTTCTCGATGGGGATGCGCTGAGTGCGGGCGACGGTGCCGCTGCCGACCGGGGTGGCGTGATTTCCAATGAGGTCGGCGAGCCGTTTGGCCAGCAATTCGTAACGGGGGTGGAAGCCGAGATAGTCGATCAGGGCTTGCTTGAAATCTTCCTGGTAGGCGGATTCTTGACGGGCGCGTCGGGCGCGGGATTGTTCCAGTTTGCGGGTGTAGGCCGGATCCGCGCGTTCCGTTTCCAGGGCGAGGCGTAGAGCCTCGATCCGCTTCGCCGGGGCCCAGATGCCGCGGGAGAATACCTTCCGGCCTTTCTTCTCCTTCACGATCCAGTGCGGACCATCCGCCTTAATGCGGCGACTCAGCGCCGCGTCGCCGGGCGGCAGCAGTTCCCAGCCCGCGGGGACGGCCAGCAAATTCCCTTGGACCGTGAAGACGTGACGCGGTTTCGGGGAGGGGCGAACTTCGATCGTCTCGGGCATTCCCCTTGGTGCCGGGGAGGGGGGTGGATTTCAATGCGGAAGTGGGCTATGGTGGGATGGATTGCGTCACAATCTTACGCAAAGCGGCCTAAAGGACGGACAGCAAACCGGAGAGGCAGGTAAAGGAAAAGTGGATGGTATTTTGTCGTATGGAGGAGGGGCGGATGGGAAATCTGCTCTGTTTTGGGTGGTTCTCTTCATGAATAGCCGATTGGTTGGGAAATTGCCCCATACTTGGGTTGACAGGAACGGAGATTGTTTGATTTTAATGGCAACTTAGTGCCAATAAGAAATAGGTTATTTATGAACCATCAGATTAGTTATTTTCCGATCGCCCGGGTTTTCCGGTCGCGCATTCGTATTTCCGTAGCGGCCATCCTTGCTGTCGTTCTGAATTCACCGACGATGGGACAGTTGAGCACGTCGGGAGGGTATTCGGCGAGTGAGGTGTTTTCGACGGGTGGAGACGCGATCGTGTCGTATCGAACGGGGGCTGATGGAAATCTTTACTATATGACCGCGATTTCGGGCTATCTGATGGGTGGAGTTTATCGTTGGGATGGAGTGAGTAGTTCTTCTGTATTCTCGCCTCCTTCGGATGGAAAAGTGTATTACAATGGAGCGAGTGTCGTTTCAGTGAACAATACGGTTTATTTTAATTATAGCACTAGCTCTCCTGGCTACTATGTGAGAGGTTATAACACTTCCACAAACTCGTTGGGGAGTGCTACGGAGACCCCAAATTATGCTTTGGCTTCTGGGGGCGCTGCGAATCCAAGCTCGTTGTGGATCGATAGTGGTTCGTCGGGCGGGACAGATTTGAGTTATGCCAATACAGATTCCGATGGGGCGATCATTGGTGGTGTTACTTCAATAGGAACGGTCGCGGGCAATTCTGGGCCCTTGGGGTTTGATAGTGCCGGCAACCTTTACTACGCGCAAGGGTATGGAGCCAGTAACTTGTATGGGTGGAGTGCGGTCCAAGTTGCCTCGGCAATTTCCGATCCGGTCAATAACGCGCTTTCCGTCGCCAATGCGGTTCTGGCCTATGATTGGAGCTCAGGTTATGCTGGATACGGAGGGTCCAGCATCGCCTTCGATGACGCAGGAGATCTTTATTTAACTCTGACCGACTTCATGAATTCATCGGTACTCGTCCAGTTTGCCATGGACGGTTTCTCGGTGTCAGGATCTACCGAAATCGCCAGTTCCTCCGGCCGTCTGGGGGAAGTCGTTTTTGAAGACGGACAGCTATTTGTTGCGAATGATGACGGGATCTATTCTCTGGTTCAAGTGCCGGAACCCGCGCATGCAGCCTTATTTCTCCTGAGTGCCGTGGCTGTCTTTGTCGTTCGTCGTCGTAAGCGTGAGGGAGTTTCGTAATGAAACGCAATCCCTGTCATTTTGCCTTGATGGCGGCAGGGCTTGTCCTCTTCGGGAAGCTTTCTCTTTTTGCGCAGCCCTATTCCGGGCTTTGGGAAGATGACGAGAACCTTTATGATGCTCCTATCCCAGGATGGGTAGGGCCTCTTGGGGATGGAGTTGCACCGAAGGCTCCTTCGGAGGATGATACAGCCGATGACGATGAGATCACCGAAGGGGAGGGAGACGATCTTTCGACGTTTGAGAACTCGATAAATCCTCTCTTTCTCGCTTGGGCGGATTACGTCGAAGAGTATGTGTTTAACGAGTTTACGGTAGATCCATACTGGAGTTATGCCAGTCAGGCTTTGGGCCCAGCCAGCGGAGACGCCTACGGAGTGGTCTCATTGGGAGACTTGGAGCAAATCGATTTGGATAATGAACTTGAACCTGGTTCCTTGACTTTGAGATTTGCTGAGCCCATTCGGAATTTGGCGGGAGCGGATTTCGCTGTCTTCGAGAATGGATTTCTCGATGCGGCGACTGCCTCGGATGATTTTCCGAAGATTTCTGCGGAGCTTGCCTATGTTGAAGTCTCAACGAATGGGGTGGAGTTTGTACGTTTTCCCGCGATTTCCGGGACGGAGGATTCGGTCGGGGGCTACGGTTCGGTGGATCCCACCAAGCTCTACAACCTCGTCGGGAAGCACGCCAATGCTTATCAGCGGAGTTGGGGAACTCCGTTTGATCTGTCGGATTTGGAGGGAACCGATCCGGTGGTTAACGGACTCGTGGATCTGGACGATATCCGATATATTCGGATTGTGGACATTCCGGGCAGTGGCGATTTTTTGGATAGCCTGGGGAATCCAATTTACGATGCGTGGCCAACCTATGGGAGTGGTGGGGCTGACATCGATGCGCTCGGTCTGATTAGTCAGGAGCTTTCTTTCGAGGATTGGACTGGGGATGAAAACTTGAGTCCTGAGTTGGATAAGGATGGAGATGGGATTAGCAATTTTGGGGAGTATGCCTTTCGATTGAACCCGAATCAGCCCGACTCCGAGCCGCCTTTTCGCATGGAAGTCGATGAAGATGGAGGATTGTATTTCCGCTTTCGCCGCGATCAGCGAAATTCGGATGTTCGCTACGTTGTCGAAATGACGGAGGATCTTCGGGATTCGGAGGCTTGGTTTGGAATAGCGGAGTTTGGTCCGCTTGATGCTGAAAATATTTTAGCAGTGGACGAAGTTTTGGGAGTGGAAGAAATATGGATGGCCGATCAAGCAAGCGTGGGAGTTCTTCAGGAGGTGAGAGTGCAGGTGCCGGAATTGCTGGCTGTTCCCCGGTTCTATCGGGTCCGATTGGAGGAGGCGGAATGAGGAGGCACCGAGTTTCAGCATTCACTTTGATTGAACTGCTCCTCGTCGTGGCGGTGATTGGCCTCTTAGGTTCGATTTCTGTGGTTGCCGTGAGAAAGGTACGCTTTCAGGCCCACAAAGGAGAGTCCGCCAGCAATATTAGACAATTGGCCGTGGCGAATCAGATGTACGCGGCCGATCACGGTCGATTTGCGCCGAATTCCAACGTCGCAGACGATATCCACTGGCATGGACGCCGAGGTGATGATGGAAAGTTTACCGGAGAGGGAGGTTACCTAAGCGAATACTTGGAAGGGAACCGAGTTCGATTTTGTCCTGTTCTTGAAGAGTATGTCGAGTCCGAGGAGGGAGTTGAGTTCGATGAGGGGACGGGAGGTTACGGCTACAATTCTACCTATGTTGGTGGGGATCCTCTTCAATTGGATAAGAAGGTAGATCGGAATGCACAAAGGGGAAGCCTGACGCCTTGGTGGGCGAGCGGGAGTCGCCGCAACTATATTGATCAACCGTCGAGAGTGGTGATGTTTACTTCTACAGCTTTAGTGAAAAACGGAGGAATCGTGGAGACGGGTACGAGTGCTCCCTATAAATCCATATCGCGTGGAGGACGTTTGCGTTCAGTGATGACCCCGACGGTGCATTTTCGTTTCAACGGGGAGGCTCTTGTCGCTTGGGCAGATGGCCATGTGACTTTCGAGGAACCAAACGAAGCGTCTATCGCGCACAATGTTTACGGAGACGACAACTCCATGTTCATGGTCGGTTGGTTTGGTCCAATTGAATGGAATGGCTATTGGAATCCGAATTACGAGGAAGAGAGGGCTTATTGAGTGAGAGCTCATGGCGTCCCGTCTCATCGAGCAGAGCTCGAAGCTACGGGATTTTGCCGATCCGATCAGTGGTGATGATCGTGGGAGTGGATGCCCCAGGCCCAGAGTTTGCCGGACCAGAGAACCTCGTCGCCGGACTCGAAGGTCAGTTTGACTTTGTGATGCCCGTAAGGATCGAGGGTCGCTTCGGTGGGGCCGAAGACGGAGTATTCGTCGTTCCAAGTCAGGGTTTCGGTGCCGAAGCTTCCTTGGATTTGGACGACGGTTTCCGGAGTGGGGGGAGCGTCCATGGCCACGGCGAGGTGAGGACCCGCCCAGGCCAGTTCGATGGAGGTTTCTTGGCCGTCTAGGTCAAGGGTGTAGAGGGCGCCTTGGTATTGGCCACGCTCGGCGAGGTGGGACTGCTCTTCCTTCCAGGCGTTCATCAGGGGGATGTAGGCGACGACTCCGATGAGGAGGAGGGCGAAGAGAATGATGAGGGGGAGGCGGTAGTTGCGTCCCTTGGGATCGAGGGTGCGGGGTTCGTCCGAAAACTGAGGGGTGGGCATGACAGTCGAAGGGTGCAAATGAAATTGACTTTCAAATTAACGAATTTTGAGGCGGGTGAAAAGTCTGTTCTTTGTCGGTGAGTCGGTGAGTCGGTGAGTCGGTGAGTCGGTGAGTCGGGTAGTCCGTGGGTCGGTAGTCGGGGGGGGGTGCTGCGGTGGAGGCGCTCTCTTGGCTGAGTTGATTGGGGAGAGCCGTTTCGAAGATTCGCTCCGCGCATCATCTCCTGTTCTCTACGTTCCTTCTCCCAAGGAATTCCCTTGTCCATGAAGCGACGACGGTGCATTCCCAGAAGGGTATGGCAGACCAGGATAATGTAGGACAATCGGGAGGACTTCAACTTGACGAGGATGGGCAGGAATTGCGCCCTCAGTTGGTCCTTCCACCGAATCTGCAGAAGGCCATTGAGCGTAGTGGCCAAGCGGTGGTGAAGCTGGAGTTGCGGGTGGGTGAGGAGTCGGTGGCGCCGGAAAATCTTGATCGGGGAGCGGGCTATGCCTTCTCGGAGGGGGCCGCCAAAGTGCTGTGGATGCTGGAGAACTGGTGTGGACGCTGGCCGGGGAGTATTCTTCAGCTTTCGACCGAGCGTCTGCAGGAGTTGCGATCGATGGCGGGTGGGGAGCCGATTTTTAAAATGCACGGGTCTGACGAGCCTTTGCAGGCTTTTTCGGAACCGTTGCTCTGGCTCGCCGAGCAGGCGCGCAAGAGTAAGGAGGGGCAACCCTCTCCGGCAGCGAAGCCGAAGCCGGCGGTGAGGAAACCCGCGGCCTCTTCGGCGCGGAATGTGCGTTCGGAAGAGTCCTCGGGAGTCACTCCGGGAACGATCGATGGATCGGAGCATTTTCTGGCGATTCAGTTGCCGTCTCCCGAGCATTCCGCCTACGAGGAGGTCCGGGAGCGAGTGAAGTCCGACCGCTTCAAACTGGAGCCGTCCAATCGCAAATGGTGGTTGCGTGATCGAGCGAGGGTGTTGGAATTTTTAGCGAAACACGGCGATGACATTGAATATCGCTGGCGCCTGAAGCCGACGGACAATTTTCGCAAACGCACGTCCAAAATCCGCTATCTCGAGCCGAAGATTTCGGTGAAAGCGAGCGGAAAGAATGAGGGTGAATATACGGTCGCCGTCGATTGGAAGGGGGCCTCGGAGGAAGAGGTCCTCGACGCCGTGCGCAAAGGGAAATCGCACGTCGAGTCCGGGAAGCGCGTTTATCTGGTGAAGCCGGAGAAAGTAGAGGAGGTACGCCAGCTGAAAGAGAAAGTTCGGGCGGCGAGCGGGGCGATGGATCCCTTTGCCTCTTTTTCCGAATCCAATGGCAAGTTTCGCGTCAAGGGCGAGGCCCTGCCCGTGGTCGAGGAAACGCTGTCGGAGATCGACCCCGAATGGGTTTCCCCTGAGGAGTGGAAGGAGAGTGTGAAGCGTCTGCGCGATCCGGATGCCGTGGAGATTCCGGATCTTCCCGATTCGATCGGATCGCGACTGCGTGGATACCAGAAGATCGGAGTGGCTTGGTTCTGGAATCTACACCAGAACCGTCTCGGGGGATTGCTGGCCGATGAGATGGGGCTCGGGAAAACCGTCCAGAGTCTCGGGTTGCTGGGAACCCTCGCCCGTACCGCGACCAAACCGGCCTTGGTCATCTGCCCGGCTTCGCTGGTCGAGAACTGGGTGCACGAGGCCCGCGAGTTCCTGCCCTCGCTGCGTGCGCATGGATACCGTGGGGCATCGCGGGATCTCGATTTTCCGTCTCTGGGCGGCAACGATTTGATCGTGACCTCGTATGGAACTCTCCGGGCCGACCGAGCCTTGTTCCTGAAAACGGAATTCTCGACGGTGATTGCCGACGAGGCTCAACATTTCAAAAATCCTTCGACCGAGACGGCACGCGTCATTCGTCGACTGCAGGGTGAGTCTCGCTTCGCTCTTACGGGGACGCCGATCGAGAACTCGATTGCCGACTTGGCGGGCATTGGTCGTTTCGCCCTGCCCACTCTTTTCGGCGGGCGGCGGCCGACGTCGAAGCTCGATGTCGAAACGACGATGGCGCAAGTGCGCCCCTATCTTCTCCGCCGGACCAAGGCCGAGGTGCTGACCGATCTTCCGGAGAAGTGGGAATCGAGACGTTTCGTAGCCCTGAGCGACGAGCAGGAAAGCCTCTACCGAGAGATCCGGGCCAAGACCGAGCAGCGCCTCTACGCCCTTCGGGCCGCCGGGGCCAAGGGCGGCCGGATGACCGCCGAACTCTGGACAGAGCTGTTGCGTCTGCGTCAGGCAACGGCGGAGCCACGCATTCTCAATCCCGATCTGCCCCGGAAGGCGTCGGCGAAGGCCGAGGGCCTTATGGAAATTATCAAAGAAGCGATGGATGGCGGCAGTCGTCTCCTCGTCTTCTCCCAGTTTACGAAGACGCTCGGGTGGCTCCGACAGGACCTGGAGGCCGAGGGCATCGCCTACGCCTATCTCGACGGTTCGACCCGAAATCGGCAGGCGCTGGTCGATCGTTTTAATGAAGACGAGTCCATTCCGGTGTTCCTTCTCTCCCTAAAGGCTGGCGGGACCGGGCTGAATCTGACCGGAGCCGATACGGTGGTTCATTATGATCCGTGGTGGAATCCCGCCGCCGAGGCGCAGGCTACCGACCGAGCCCACCGGATTGGCCAGACCCGTAAGGTGCAGTCGATCAAACTCATTGGAACGGGGACGGTAGAGGAAAAAGTTTTGCAGATGCAGGACGAGAAACGGGAGCTGCTCGGCAATCTCTTTGGCGGGGAAGGGGACTCCGAGTCGGTGATGAACCTGGAATCCTTGGTCGAGCTTTTGGAAAGCTGATGCGGGGTCTTTTAGTATCGGGATTGCTTTAGCTGCCGATTTGAGTGTGGAGAAGGGAGCCGTTCAGTCGCGTGAGAGAGCTGGAAGCTCTCCCTACTTTGTTTGGTAGCGGGGTAGTGCTTTACGGAGGGGGTGAGAAAAGGTAGCGAGAGCATCCTGCTCTCGATTTGCGTAGGGTGAGAGAGCTGGAAGCTCTCACTACTTTTGTTTGGTAGCGGGGTAGTGCTTTGCGGTGGGGGAGAGAAAGTAGCGAGAGCATCCTGCTCTCGATTAGCGCTTCATGAGAGAGCTGGAAGCTCTCCCTACTTTGTTTGGTAGCGGGGTAGTGCTTTGCGGTGGATGAGAGAAGGTAGCGAGAGCATCCTGCTCTCGATTTGCGTAGGGTGAGAGAGCTGGAAGCTCTCACTACTTTTGTTTGGTAGCGGGGTAGTGCTTTGCGGTGGGGGAGAGAAAGTAGCGAGAGCATCCTGCTCTCGATTTGCGTTTCGTGAGAGAGCATGAAAGGTCCCACAGCTTTGGCTTATTCCCCATAGAGGGCTGTCCGCCAGCACTGGTTGCCTGTGCTCAGCTCTTCGGCTTGCGGAGGCCGCTGAGGGGCGTGATTTCGGGCTTCGGCTCGACCTCGGGGGTTGGGAGACCGGGATTTTGGATCTGAGTTTCGGCGGAGTCGACTTCTTCTGGTGGCGGGGACTCTACGGGTTTTGGTGGTTTCGTCGCAGAAGGCTCAGCCGGTGTTGGAGAGGAGGGACTTTGGGAATCGGAGATTGGCTTGTTTTGGAGGTTCCACTGACAAATGACCTCGTAGATCTCCTTTTCATTTCCACCTTTGCGGGGGTCGGCGTAATCCAAGAGACTGAAAAGGACGATGGGGCCACCCAACATGGAGGCGTTTTTCAGCTGGTTTTTGACCCGCGAGGCGAGGGCGGGTGAGGCTTGGAAGGGTTCGTCGGGTTTCGAGGTGGTCTCAAACAACTCCACGACGACGCCCAGTTGAGTTGGGTTGCCGGTGAACTGGCGTGAAAGGGTCTGGAAGTAGGGTTCGATCAGAGAAGAGCTCAAAGGGAATACTCCGATTCCGTCCTGGATCCAAAGTCGACTGACCACGGTGTTGGTCATGAGACGGTAGAGGTTGGTCGCGTAGGTTGAGGGGGCAGTGCGTTTCCGGAAAAAGGAGGAAATGGATACAGGTCGATCCTCATCCCTTTCCTGAATGATGCGTCCGGCTCGGAGAAGAAACTGGTGAAACACTGCTTCATCGGCGGGTTCCCGCCAATTGATGTCGTCGATTTCCTCGGAAAGATAGTAGCCGGTCCAGTTGGAGTTGTCTCCAAAAAGTTCAAGGAGCGCTTCCTGGACCCGGAGGTCATGAGTATTGCGTACGCGGAAGTAGACATCGCGGACGTCGTTGCGGGTGGAGATGTTCGTCCAGTAGTCGGGGTCCGAGGACAATCCGAGAACGACCTGAAGGTTTCGTCCTTCCAAGGCTTCGAAGAGGTGGTTGAGAACAGGATAGGTTTCCGTGTATTGCTCGGGGGCGGGCTCGAAGTAAGCGATTTCCTCGGAGGCGGTCCATTGGATGATGATTGTCTCTAAGCCGGCGTATTCGATGATGTCGAAGAGTTGGTTCCAGTCCTCTGTCTCCAGTTTCGACCACTCCCGAGAGAGCTGGATGAAGGTGCCGATAACCGGACTATTTCGGGGGGCAGCGGTGGGTGTGGGGTAGGATTCGTCGTCCTCGACCAAAGTGACTGCCTTCGCAGGATTCTCTTGAACCATTTTTGCGGCTTCGGGTTTGCGCCGTTGTTCCTGTTCGAGCAGCTCGTCAAAGAGAGAGTTTTGTTCTTCGGTGAAGGAGGCCGGCCGGGTCCAAGGGAATTCGCTTGGCGGTTCAGACCAAAGAGAGGGGAGACAGGCTAAGGCGCACGAGAGGAGGAAAATTATCTGTTTCGCTTTCATCGGTAGAATCGAATTCCTGCGGCCCAGCCATCGAAGCGGTCGCCAGTGGGTTGGGCGTCCGCATTCAGGAAGCGGCCCCAGTCGTAGTGAAGATAAAAGTCGACGTACCAGTCGTTCGTCTGGTCATCATTTTGGTCCTGCGTATAGCGAAGGTTGGCTCCGAATCCTCCATAGTAGTAGGAGCTGCGATCCGTGTATCCGTCGACGAGGTAGCGGGCGGCTCCCTGAACCTGTGGGAAGGTGAGACTGATGTTGTTCTTCAGTTTCCAGGAGATTCCGATGCGGTCTTCCGTGTAGAGCGATAGTTCTTGATCCTGCCATTCCCGGTCGAAAAGCCAGGCGGCTTCTCCGTAGAGGGCGACGGTGGGCCACCAGATTTCGCTCTCTCGGGGGTAGTCGCCGTAGGTGTAAGAGGCGCGGTTGCGCCAGAGCCATCCGTCTCGGGATTGGTCTCCAATTTTGAAAAGATACTCCAAGGATGTGACGTAGTTGAGGGTTTTGAATGGCTTCCACTCCGCTCCAAGTCCTCCTTGCCAGGTGTCTTCATTGGGGCGGATTGAGTTGTCGTCGAATTGGCCAATCACCCGAAGGAAGACGTCGAAGGTCCGATAGTCACGAAAGCCGATGACTGGCGGGCGATAGGAGATCTGAGCTCCGAGCTCGGCGGGGAGGGCAGAATCGCGGGTGACAAAGACGTCGTTCCCGTCCGGGATAAACTCGTTGTAGTTGGCAAACGCTTGAAAGCCCCAGGTTCGCTCAATGTCGGCGATGAGGGTCTTGTAGTTGATAATCGACTGCTCGATATCGCCCTGCTCTTTATCTTCTGCGGAGGGGAGGGTCTCACTTTTGAGGAAGATCGTTTCTTTGGCCGTCTTGACGGCTTCGGAATTTTCGACTGCTTTGACGAGAACGAAGGTGAGGGTTTCCCAAGAGCGAAGGTCGTAGGGATTGCGTTGGACGGCTTGGGTAAAGGCCTCGGTGGCGAGGTCCCATTCCTTGCGTTTTTCCTGAAGGTATCCGTATTCGACCAGCGCTTCGGGGGATGGGTCGGGGACCAGACGGAAATACTCCTCAAACGAATCGTTGGCATCGTCGTAATCCTCAAGATAATACTGAGCCAGGGCTTTGGTTCGGTAGATTCCGGTGCCAGTGTAAACGTCCTGAAAGCGGTCCGCTATTTTGAGCACATCGCGGTATTTTTTCTCGGCGAGAAGGCTGTTGGCGGCAAGGTCGATCGCTTCGTTGAGGATCCGGGTGTTCTCGGGGCTGGGGGGGAGCTTCTCAACTTCCTGTTCGAGGATTCGTGCCTCTTTGAGGGCGAGTTCACTCTGGCCGAGCATGAAGAGGGAGCGCACTCGAACAATCTTCCAATCGACACGAGATGGATCTCTGGCCAGGGCCTTGTTGATGGAGTCGAGAGCGTCTTCAAAGTTGTCTTGCTTCTCGGCCATGTAAGAGCGATTCGCCCAGTAATCGGCTTCCCGGTTCTCGGGGAGGCCGGACTTGTCCGCGGCCATGGTAATGTAGTGGTAGGCGAGACCTTCGTATCCATTGCGCAGGAACTGAAACGAGAGAAGGGTGAGAAAGGAGGCTTGGTCTGAATCGAAAAAGTTACCTACGGCTGCGAGGGTAGCTTCGGGGTTTCCTCCTTGGATGAGGGTTTGCGAGTAAAGTTTCTTCCAGTTTTCGTCTTTCTCGCCATCGATGGCCGCGGAGTCGAGCCACTGACGGGCGGCTTCCATATTACCCTCAGCGATGTTGAGGTAGGCGAGTTGGAGGGCTGCCCGATACCGGTCGTCTCGAACTTTCGAGTCGGTAGCGATCTTGGTGAACCACTTTTTAGCCTCAGCATTTCGATCCAGCTTCAGGAGGGTATAGGCGAGATAGAACTCAGCTTGACCGCGTTCATCCGGTTTCGCCAACTCAACGGCGCGGGTTAGGACTTCGATGGACTCATCCCGGTCTCCGGTCTTCCAAAGCGCGGAGGCGTATTGAAGATTGCTCGCGTAGGAACGCTCAAGTTGGGCCCAAATGCGTGAACTTTCGAGGGCCACTTCTAGATTCTGAGTGGCGAGAGCGTCGAAATACAGGCTCTTGGCGGCATATTGACGATCATCCTTTGGCGTATTGGGAAGGGCGAGGACGTAGGTCCAAGCTTTCGCGGCGGTCTCTCGGTTTCCAAGACTATTCTCAAGGTTTCCAATGTAGATGATCAGGGGGGTGTAGCGCGGGTTTTGCTCAAGAAGCGGGTAGGCGAGATCGAGCCCTTCCTGGTATTCTCCGGCTTCGGCTAGAACCGTCAGCAATCGTCCCTTGAGGGCGTTGTTGTTGGGGTCATTCTCAATTGCCTCGCGAAGAATCGCTTCCGCTTTTTCCCAATCCTCCGAGGCGACGGCGGGTTCGAGCTCTACGGTGAGTTGCTGGTTCTCGAAATTGATCTCCTGGCGCTCGAGCCATGAATATTCATAGTCGCTGGGAGGGAGCTGAATCCCCCATGCCTGTCGGCAGGCGACCCATAGCGTGAGTAGCGTCGTGGCGAGGAACTTTCCTGAAAGGCTCTTATGCATTCTGAGTCTGGTAGCTGATCACCTCATCGATCTCGGATTGGGAGGTCTTTCCCATTCCAATGAGGATATGCCCGAGTTTTTCTCGGGAGCGTTTTTGAATGCGCAGAGCTTCGACGAGCTCGTCGCGGGTGAGCTTGCCCATTTGCACCAGCCGTTCCCCGAGGCGACCTTTGATCGGAGAGAATTGAGCGGGAGCCTCTTTGTAAGCGCGATCAATTGCAAAATCGATGTCGCGGGCCGAGGCCCAAGCCATGCGAATGGCGCAGCCGAAGCGTTCACCGAGTTCGCGCTCACGCCGGTCCCGGTTGTTTTCGGATTCCTCGTCTCCAACATCAATGATATCGGTCGCGAGGACGAAAACATTATTCTGGAAGGAAACAGGAAAGATCCTCATCTCGCGGGCTAGCTCTTCGGGGATCTTTGTGAGGAGGTCCGGGGCGACAGCATAGGGATCGAGTTCAACGAAGGCGTTCCCATTTTGGACGGCGAGGGCTTCCACAAGTTCTTCTTCCCAGAGGAGTTCTTTTTCAACGAGAATTTCGCCGAGCTTGCGTCCTGTCTCTTCCTGAAGCTTGAGGCACTCGGCGAGCTGGATCTCAGTTACCAAGCCTCGCTCGGTGAGAATTTCCCCGATCCTACGGTGGTAGGATTTGAGTTGCCCTTGGCTGGGGAAGGCGTGGTCCGTCTTGATCCAAGCCGGGGTTTCGCCGCGGATCTTGGCCCGTGTGAATTGCCGGACCGCAATCCATGCTGCCCGGAAGTTGACAAAATTACCGACGAGCATCCGGATGGGAGAGAGGAGCCCCTGAAAGAGGTTGTAAAAGCGGGTGGTGCAGAGGAAACGATTGAGGAGCCGCCAAGCGAAGAGTCCCATAACGACATAGAGCATCTTCACGACCCAGTCCCCTTCGGTCAGGATCAGGGGGAGTTGGAGTGCTGGGAAAACGAGACCAAGGAGATAGAATAGGCCGAGGAAGACAGCCACGCAGTAGCCGAGGATGACGGCAAAGCTGTTGACGATTCCTTTGCGATCCCGCATGAGCCAGTAGTTCAGGAGAGGGTGGATGCTCCAGCCGACACGCCAGCCTTGCAGGGCGATGCCGAGTGTCCATCGGGATTTTTGTCTCGAGGAGGTGTTGAAGGTATGGGGGAAGTACTCTTTGGTCGCGATGAGTTCCTTGACCTTCTTTGTCTTTTCCCGGCGGAGAATGAGTGACTTGGTCTTCTTCTCGACCTCAATGTATTGCTGAAGGAAGATTTTTTTTCCTCTCATTCCCCGTAAGGAGAGGCCCATGATGTAGTCTTCGGTCAGAGAGGTGACGTCAAAGATCTGATTGCGTCTTTGCTTGGCGAGGTACTCGATTGCTGCGCGCGAAAGGGCAGTCCCAACTCCCGCAGAGGGGAGAACCCCGGTCATGAATTCCCGCATCCGCATGTCTTTGAGGTGGCTCTCGGCAAACTCATCCATGTAGACCCCGCCCACTAGCTGATACCATTTGCGCGAGAGGGGGACCACCGGTGTCTGAATGAAATCCATTCGCGGCATCAAGTAGTTATAGAACTTAACCGAGTCTGGGTGGACCATGTCCTCTGCATCATGCATGAGGAAAATGTCGAACTTGATACCAGTTCGTTCTTCGTAGAGGAGAATGCCCTGATAGACCCAGTTTAGGCAGTCGGATTTACAAGTTGGACCCGGAGCGGGAGTCACCACGACTTCGGTGTTGGGAATATAGCAGCGAGCGCGCTCGGCCTCGCGGAAGGTATCCGGATCATTGGGGTAAGTCCCGACGAAGAGAACCCAGTTGTCGTATTTTACGGATTTACGAAAGTTGAGGATCATGTCCGCAATGACTGCGGATTCCTGCCAAGCGGGAACCATGATCGCTACCGGCTTTTCCGGGATCGATTCGAGCTGCTCCCGAGTCACGGGCTTGACCATGTTCCGTTTGAACAAAAACCGATACGCCCCCCGCACGTAGTAAACGAGGTCGACGAAGAAGTCGTCCAAGCCGCTCACAAGGAAGATTATGATCAGTCCGATCATGATCACCCGGCAAATGAGCCAGATGATGAATAGAATGGTTTCGAGCACGTTCCTGAGAAAATTGAAGAAAGAGAAATGTGATATTTTTAAAGAAAATTTACAATACGCAATCTCTAAGCGCTCATGGAAGAGAAATATCTGCCCCGGCTCAATGGGTAGATCCCTTAGGTAAATGACTCTTTGCTAGGCTCTTGGAAGGTTTTGGGAGCCTAGGGGTGGTTTATTTTGGGGATCTTCATCTTAGCTGAGCGAGGTTGTAAAAATGAAGCATTAAGGTTTCGAAAAGCCTAGGACTAGTAGACGGACCGAGTCTATTTTGTGGTAGGATTCCCCCATATTTGGGTGATTTGACGGGATCGAAGGGAAAGAAACTTCTATCGAAGTTTCTCTACGGGAGTGGAGGAACTGAACACCCAAAGCAGACCTGCCTAGCCCAGATCCGCCTCGAGGCGCTCGCGGATGCGCTCGGCGGCTTGGCCGTCGCCGTAGGGATTCTGAAGGCCGCTTCGGCGGGTATATTCGTCGGAGTCGCCGAGGAGGAGGCCAGCCTCGGTGAGGATTCGGTCTGGATCAGTGCCAACGAGGCGGCAGGTGCCAGCGTCGACGCCTTCGGGACGCTCGGTGGTCTCGCGCATGACGAGGACAGGTTTGCCGAGACTGGGGGCTTCCTCCTGGACTCCTCCGGAATCGCTGAGGAGGAAGTGACATTGGCTCATGAGCCAGATGAAATCATAGTATCCACAGGGCTTGGCAAGGCAGATTCGGGGATGCTTGCCGAGCAGGCGATTCACGGGTTCCTGAACGCTGGGGTTCAGGTGAACGGGGTATAGGATCCCGAGGTCGGGCCACTGTTCGGCGAGGGCAAGTATGGCTTCACAAATTTTCTCGAATCCTCCGCCGAAGGATTCCCGACGGTGCCCGGTTACCAAAATCCAGGGCTTGTCACCTTCGAGGTAGGATTTCTTGAAGGATTCGGAGATGCCGCACTTCTGGGCGATTTCGTCCGCATTGGTTCCCTGGCCTTCTTGAACCGTGCGGATCCAGAGGAGGGCGTCGATGACAGTGTTGCCCGTGACTGCGCACCGGCTGGCGTCGATGGACTCCTTGAGAAGATTGGCCTGGGAGAACTCGGTAGGTGCGAAGCACCACTGGGAGATCGGGTCGACTAGGCGGCGGTTCATTTCTTCGGGCCACGGGGCGTCAAAGTCGTAGGTGCGGAGCCCTGCTTCGACGTGGCCGATGGGGACACGTTCGTAAAAAGCCGCGAGGGCCGTGCCGAGAACAGTCGTCGTGTCGCCTTGGACGAGAACTGCGGCTGGCTTGACCTCCTGAAGAGCGCGGGTTGCTCCCTCAACGACAGCAGCGGTGAGACTGGGGAGGGTCTGTCCCGGTCGCATCAGATCGAGATCCAGGTCGGGAGTAATGCCAAAAACACCGAGAGTCTGGTCCATCATCTGGCGATGCTGGGCCGTGGAGCAGAAAACGGGCTCAAGGATCGACGACCTTGAAAGCGCGAACTGCACGGGAGCCATTTTTACCGCTTCCGGGCGAGTGCCGGCAACGACGAGAACTTTCGGTTTACTCATGAAATGTCAAAAATATGAAAAAATAATCATATGCGAGGCCATAAACCGATTCTTCCCGAAAAGATCGTTTTTGCGGCTCGATCTGTTCGGATTGCGGAGGATTGGCTCCGTCAATAGCGCGTTGACGATGGGGGTGGGTCGTCTGAAAAGGGCGGAAGAATTAGAGGGATTCGGGAGGGCGCCCTTTTTCTTCGCTGAATCTTTTGCAAGCGCTGGAGTAGGTCAGGAGGAAGAGGCCAAAGAAGATGAGGTCGATCCCGAGAAAAATGCCCAGGATGACCGGGGAGGACTCGGGCCATCCTGAGAGGACGAGTGCACCGAGGATGATCGTCACGATCGCGTTGAAGATGGAGACTCCGGCGCTGCCTTTTCCGCTGAGTTGAAAGCTGTAGATGAGCCTGACGATTCCGCTTGCGAGGAAAAAGATACCGAGGAGAGCAGTCAGGGTGATGATGCCCTTCAGTGGATTGGTGAGGAAAAGAATACCGACGGCGGTGGTCAGAATCCCCGTAAGGAGAGCCAAGAACCAGTGGCGCGAACCGATGGAACCGACAGCGGCGAAGACCTGCGTTAATCCAGCGACCAGAAGGAGGCTACCGATGAAAATTTCAATGCCCAAGGTGAAGACCCCAGGGATGGCCATGGCGGCGATTCCGATGAGGATGCAAACAATTCCTGCAATTTTGGCCGACTTCGCGTGGCGCTGAAGAATCTCGGGCGAGACGTTCAAAAAAGGAGAGGGCACAGGATTTTGGCTCATGGATGGATCAATCGGTGGTGTTGAATTCGTTGAAGACTGAATAGTCTCAGCGAAGACTCACGGGAAGTGCAATCCCGAAGGTGGACGGTGTGTCGGTGTGTCGGTGGACGGTGTGTCGGTGTGTCGGTGGACGGTGTGTCGGTGTGTCGGTGGACGGTGTGTCGGTGGACGGTGTGTCAGTAGTCGGTGGTCGGTGAGGCAGGGATATGGGAGGGTGATCTCGCTCACGCCATTCGATCAGGAGAGTCCTAAGCTTGATCCGAGAAGAACGCCCAGGCCTGCAAGGAGACCGACTACCGCGCCGAAGATGATGTGGCCGACCAGGTGTATGACGCCGATGATCAGGGAAACGGAGCGGAATTCAGCGAGGGGGTGCTTTTCAGCCATGGAGATCATGAGGGCGTAGGCCATCGCGAGCCCGTGAAGAAATCCGAGGCCGACTCCGATGAAAAAGATCTGGGGCAGATCCAGGATTCCGATTGAGGAAAAAATCAGCCCATAGATGAGGCCAAACAGAAGGCCAGACCCCAAGTGAATAAGGAAGCCAAACCGCGCGGAGTTTTCCTTCTGGCCCGTGAAGAATGAGCCGAGGGCGAGGACCATATCGACTTCGTCGCCTCCTCCGAGGCGGCTTATGCCTCGCATCGAGGCGCTCATGACGAGGGCTGCGAGACCTCCAGAGAGAATTGAGATGAGAAGAAAGAAGAAAATCATAATGGGGTCTGTTTGAGAGAATAAGCCGAACTTTAGCTTCGCTTCAAGATTCTATCTCAGGAGCAGGATGGTGGAGTCGAAACTACCGGTGCGGGAAGTATTGGAACGAAACGATCTTATTATCCTCGGCGTTCCGGGAGCGCAGCGCTTCAGGCTGCGGGCGTAAACGAAAGAACGCATTGAGAGCGCGGGCTGAAGCACTGGAATGACACTAGTTTAAGCGGTTTTACAAAGCTTGGTTGCAAATAATAGGACTCGGCTTGAACCCCTCCACCCCCGACGATGTCGGGGGTCCCCCTCCCCTGCAAGCAGGGGAGGAGTCGAAATCAATCCATATAACTCCCCTCCTATTCGTAGCATATCCTTACAAACAAATTCCTAGACTAACGTTCTTCTGTAAAATCTCCGAGGTGCTCTGGAAGAGTGCGGCTAAAATGGAGCGCGGAATTCATTCCGCCCCGTCAGATTGGTTGCGCATGAAAAGTTTTCCTCAGAATCTAAGGCGAAAGGCCTGAGTGGTATGCGGGGCGGAATGAATTCCGCGCTCCGATGTTCTTGCGTTTTCGAGACCGTCCAGAGCCATAGGCTTGTGTGTAAGGATATGCTATTCGTAGGAGGGGGGGGCGGCGACAGCTGGTGGGGAGGTTACGCAGTTCGGGTTAGTCCTTAATCTAGTGTCATTCGGCTGAAGCTCCGCGCTCCCCCAAAACCTCTCCGTGGTTTTTCACAAAATGCCTGCACCCGAGAATTGGAGTCAATCTCGGGTCGAAAACGGACCTCGGAACAGAAGAAGTTGATTCCTTTCGGAAAACGAACCTATTATTTGGGCCTATTGTGAAAGAAGCCGGTCCAGAATCAGTTAAGCCCCGTGTCGCCGTGATCGATTACGGCATGGGAAACCTTCGAAGCGTTGCCAATGCTTTTGAAAAAGTAGGGGGCGATGTCTCGATTGTGGACCGTCCGGCAGGCGACGACTGGGAGGCGGTCGTTCTCCCCGGTGTCGGAGCTCTTGGAGATTGCGTGAGCAGTTTGCGGCAGGCGGGTTTCGACCGCTGGATCGCGGATTGGATCGCGGCCGACCGCCCGTTTATGGGGATTTGCCTCGGATTGCAGGCGCTTTTTGACCATTCGGAAGAGGGAGATGTCGAGGGGCTGGGGATTTTCGCCGGCAAAGTCATGCGCTTCCAGATCGACCGATCCCTTAAAGTGCCGCACATGGGGTGGAATTCGGTTTCGTTTCAGCAGGGGGCTGATGATCCGTATCGGGAGAAACTTCAGGATGGCGATCAGTTCTATTTTGACCACACCTACCATGTCGTTCCGGACGATTCGGGCCTCGCTTGGTGCTCGACGGACTACGGAGGTTCGTTTGTCAGTGCGATTCGGCACGGAAATTGCCTCGCTACCCAGTTCCATCCTGAGAAAAGTCAGGCTAAAGGATTGCAAATATACATGAATTTCTTGAACCATGCCGCTTGCGGAACTCGATCCGCTGAATAACTCTCACTAACTGTGCCCAAATCCAAAATGGAAGAAAACGTTACTCTCAAAATCGGAGACAAATCTTATGAATGCCCCGTCATCACCGGGACAGAAAATGAGAAGGCCTTCGATATCCGCAAGATCCGCGCCGAATCCGGCTATATCTCGTATGACGAGAGCTACGGGAATACGGGATCGTGTCAGAGTGAGATTACTTTCATCAATGGGGAGAAGGGGATCCTCCGTTACCGCGGATACCCGATCGAGGACCTCGCCGAGCACTCCTCCTTCCTCGAAAGCACTTATTTGATTATTTACGGAGAGCTGCCAACTCAAAGTCAGCTCGATGCCTTCCGTAATAAGGTGCGCGACAGTGCCGAAGTTCACGTGGGGATGGAGCACCACTTTGATGGATTTCCCACTGGTTCCCATCCGATGGCCATTCTCTCGGCCATGTTAAACTCCCTCGGTTGCTACTATCCGGAGATGTCCACCAATAACCGGCAGCAGGATTTGGAGAGCTTTGACGATGCCGTGGCCGTCCTCCTTTCCAAGGTTCGCACCTTGGCCGCGATGTCCTACCGGATGCAGGTCGGGAAACACTTCATCTACCCGAAGCACAAGTTGCGGTATTCTGAGAACTTCCTGCACATGATGTTCTCCGATCCGTATCAAGACTACGACGATTCTTCGGGTCTTGCCCATGCTCTGGACCTTTTCTTCCTCCTTCACGCTGATCACGAGCAAAACTGCAGCACCTCGACCGTGCGGATGGTTGCTAGTGGTGGTGCGAACCTTTTCGCTTCGGTTTCGGCGGGAGTCTGTGCTCTGTGGGGGCCGTTGCACGGTGGCGCCAATCAGGCCGTCATCCGGATGCTTCAGGAAATTCACGACTCGGGAGACGATGGACGCCGCTTCATCGAGTCAGCCAAGTCCGGCGACGCCAAGCTCATGGGCTTCGGTCACCGGGTTTATAAGAATTATGATCCCCGCGCCCGGATTCTTGGGAAAGCAGCGGAGAAAGTTCTTTCGGCCATTGGTTACGAAGACGATCCGCTCCTCAATATTGCCCGCAATCTTGAGCAGGCTGCGCTGGAGGACGATTATTTTGTTGAGCGCAAGCTCTACCCGAACGTCGACTTCTACAGCGGTTTGATTCTCAAGGCCGCAGGCATTCCGCCGGAATTCTTTACGGTTATGTTTGCCATCGGCCGTATGCCAGGATGGCTCGCCAATTGGCACGAAGTGGCTTCAGACGAGAAAGCCCGTATCCACCGTCCCCGTCAGGTCTACCAAGGCCCGGGAGTTCGCGACTACGTTCCGATCGAAAACCGATAGAAGGACTAAAGTTCCCTCCGCTTCTAGGAAGGCGATGGCCTTTCTGGGAGAGTTCGGATGAATGTCGAGGACCCTGAAGCCTTTTTCGGGAGACGAATGGTCGCGGGTGTAGCTTCAAGAGTGGGGGGATTTTTGGAACGAAACGATCCCAGTTTCTTTGGGCTTCCGGGAACGCAGCGCTTTCGCCTGCGTGCGTGAGCAATTGAAGGTGCCGAAAACGGGTCCTGAAGCACCGTACTCGTCTAAACCTCTGAGTGGTTTTCTCGCACGATGGCTGCAATTGCCCAGTGAACTCCCCGGGCTTCTGTTTGCACTCGATGATCGCTGGGAGTGAATTGAACATTTTCTTTTTTCGGGCGAGATGCACACTGGAGGTCGCTCAATATGGCAAAACGAAAATCTAAAAAGCGGAAAGGGCATTTAGCCCGTCCTCCGAAGCGTAAGAAGAAAGACGTATTCCAGCCCCGGCCGGTGACACTTACCCCTGAGGACGAGGCATTTCTGGAGGGGGAGATGCCCTCATCCCCTCCGAAGACCAAGCCGGCTAGGAATGCGAAGAAGGAAAGGATTCACCCCTCTCTGGATGCGGTCGCCCGGTTCCCGCAATTC
Organism: Puniceicoccus vermicola; assembly: GCF_014230055.1. NCBI lineage: Bacteria > Pseudomonadati > Verrucomicrobiota > Opitutia > Puniceicoccales > Puniceicoccaceae > Puniceicoccus > Puniceicoccus vermicola. The sequence goes on from NZ_JACHVA010000076.1 coordinate 85,811, forward strand.
AATGTCTATTGTCGCAAAGTCAGGGAAACCGTTTCTGACGAGCTCACTACTTTCGCGGTCGAGGACGTGCCGACCGCCAAGCATCGTGCTTGGCTGCGCCGGTATCTGAAGATGGAAGCGAAGGGAGAACTCGATCAGTGGAGAAAGGAACTCCTCGACCGCATTGGGTTCAACTGGAGCGACGGACTAAAGCGAATTAGCCTAAACGAGAAGCCGGACGAAAAAGAGATAGCGGCTTGGGAAGAGGAATTCGAGCGCTTGCGCGTGAAAATTCACGGCGCGCCGATGCCGCTGGCCGCTCTGATGCGGGTCGAGGAAGATTTGTTCCAATGGACCGTGGACCAACTGGCGTTGTCTCGACCCTATTGGAAAAAAACTTTGATCGATACGAAGTTCAAAGAACTGTTTTCGGGCCTAGCGTCCTCGATGAGTCCGTTGGCTTTGAAGCGTTGGCGGAGTTCATGGATCAATTTTCAGGATGTCTACCCAGATGGGTCGGGCCTTGAGAAAAAGGAAGACATTGAGGATTCACGGAAGGGGCAGGCTGACCGCTGGGCGGATCGACAGCGTACGCTGAAGAAAAGTGGCAAACTGGCGGATTGGCAGAAGTCCTTGCTCGATGAAATTGGTTTCCATTGGGGGCAAGTGGATGCCGTCGTTCGGATGCATGCCCGCTGGTACGCAAATCTTGATCGCCTTCTGGAGTTGGAGTCCATTCACGGAAAGCCAATCTCGAATAAGCTCGCGAAATCGGAGGGCCTGAATTCTTGGATTTCCCGGATGCGGAAGCATTATTCGGATGGCGAGTTGCCGCCGGAAATTATCGAAAACTTCGAGGCGAAGGGATTCGAATTTGACGGTGAAACGGCTCTTCGCAACCGGATGGATCGGGACTGGGAGAAACACTACAAGAGGCTCCAAGGATTCCGGGAAGAGTTCGGACACGTGAGAGTTCCGGCCTCTTTTGTGGAGGACCCGGATCTCGGTGTTTGGCTGACTCACCAGCGCGAGAGGATGAGGAATGGCAAAATCCAACCGGAGAAACGGAAAGCGCTGGAGGATTTAGGAGTCGCCTCAGCCCCACGCGGCCGGGCGTCGGTCCAAATTTCGCCGTGGCGAAAAATGCTGCGTCGTCTTCAGAAAATTGCCTCATCTCGTCCGGACGGAAAATTACCGCCGGATCTGGAGCTGGATCCGAAGATTCGGACCTGGATGAAACGGCAGAGGAATTATTTCCGGGAAGGTGAGCTGGATTCGTGGCAGATCTATTCTCTGCGAGAAATCGGATTCGACCCCGGTTTTGTGCCGGAAATTCCACCTCACGTTCAAGAAAACCAGCGTCGCTGGGAGGCGAATCTCGAGAAGTTACGATCATTCATTGCGGAGTATGGCCACGCCAGTGTTCCCAAGAGAGAACCATTCATGAAACTCTATGTCTTCATCGAGCGTACCCGGAAACGTTGGCGCCGTGGCGAGTTCGATGAAGAGCATGTGGAGCAACTGCGTAAAGCCGGCTTTGTGTTTGATCCATCCAGAGTGCCGACATCTTCCTGGATGGATATGTACGCCAAGCTTCGTGCCTACTACGACGAGAAAGGAGACTCCGCCGTCCCCCGGAAGTATCCGGCTGACCAAGGGTTGGCCGAATATGTTGCCCAACAGAAACAACGCGGACGCACCGGCTTACTGACTATCGAACACATTCGCTTGCTCGATGAGCTTGATTTTCCATGGTCGCGCGGGCGCCCAACCCCGCGGGACGCATAGTTCTGGCCCATCCGACGATTTCCGAACCCCGATCTCCTTGAGGCGGAGAATTGGACTGGGCTTGTGTCCTTCGAGGATTCGGCCGCGTCCAGTTACGGTGGTTTAGCGCTGGCGAAAGGCTTGGCTCATTGCGGCGGTATCGACTTCGTCAGGCAGAGCGCGTCCGGTGGCGTAGGAATAGAGATAGGCCTTGAAGATATAGTCGGCGGTGCTCGCAATGACCGAGACGAGAATGAGGAGGGGAACGCAGATCCCGATGGCGACGAGCGGCTGATTCAAGTAGAGGAGGAGGCCTCCAACGAGGAGAATGGGAAGCATGAGGAGGAATGAGATCCCGCCCAGGGAGAAATTTCCAATCAGGGCCGTGCCCCAAGTGTTTTTGAGGATGCCTCCAGAGCGCTTGATGGCAGCGATGGGACCGAGCCCCTCGGCGACAAGAATTGGCACGACAAAGAAGGAGAGGGCAGTCCAGGCCGTGCCGATAATCGAGGAAATGATCGCCCCGATTTTGTTATTCTTCTCCAAGGCGCGAAGAATCATCCCCACCACCGCCGAGACCACGGCCCAACCGAAGATGGAGTGAATACGCTTGGTGGCGAAGGAAAGCCCAAAGCTGAGTTTACCGGGCCCGCCTTCCATAATGTTCATCACCGAAGCAACGAGAGCGGTATTGAAAAAGGTAATGACAAAGTAATTGCAGAAGTAGAAGAGGAACATCGTCACATACATGAGAACTTCCTGCGATTCGCTCTGCGGCTGCGAATCATTCATCCAGACCTCGATCTGACCCGTCTGCCAGAGAGGCAGTGCAAAACTTGCGATGACCAAGATCGCCGCAAGGGTGGAAATGATCGGGAAAAGAATAAGATGTTTATTCTCGAGAAGAGTCTGGTAGCTCAGCTTCGCAAACTCCCAACTGCGGGACCAGGATTCAAACATGAGTTAGTCCTAACTACGGAGCGAAGCCGTGGCAAGAACTCCTTCGTGGTATGGCGGAGTGATGAGGAGGCAGTCGGAAAACTACCTCTTCCGATTCACAGAAGTTCACTCTCGTTCGTCGAATGTTCTGAAACGACTGATGAACGCGGATCGTTTCCTTCGCTGAATGCGGATATGGCCGAACTTTCAGTGAAGTCGATTGGCGTTGTCTCAGCGACTGATGGGATCCGTTGCGTATGAGGGGAATGGCACTAGTTTAAGGGTTTTAGCAGGGAAATTTTGATATTAGGGACTTTTGAAGAGGAACCCCTCCATCCCGCGTCCGCGGGATCCCCCTCCCCTGCAGCAGGGGAGGAATCTTTCTGTAATTTTCTGACTCCCCTCCTACGAGTAGGAGAGGGGGACCCCCGACTATGTCGGGGGTGGGGTGGTTCCCATTCCACAGAACCTCTTAAACTATTGCCATTCGCGTATGAGGGGCATCAGTGTTGATCAGCGTCTGTATTGCGGGCTGCCTGGTTCAGTGTTTCTTCATTAAGTTCCCGAAGGGAACTGATCGCGAATGTTGATTCGGGGTGCTTCTTTTGGGGTCGGTTGATCAGGATTCCGTTCATCCCCGCGGATGTACATCCTATGATGTCCGTCTCGTAATGATCCCCGATGTAGAGGCATCTCTCAGGCTTTGCGCCCATCTGTTTACAGGCCTCGATGAAGATCTCTTTGTTGGGCTTGGGAAATCCACAATCTCCGGAAATGACGATTACCTCAAATCGTTCGAAGATTCCAGTATTCTGGAGTTTCCTTCTTTGCTGCTGAGAATCTCCATTGGAAATGATCCCCAAACGTGAGTCACGGAAGCGGTCGAGGCAGGGACAGACATCGGGGAATAAGCTCCAGCTCGCTTCGAACGCTTCCCGGTAGATTTCGAAATAGGAATCGATGGTCGTGTCGTTCTCATTCTGACCGGGGAAAAAGTGACGGATTCTCTCTCTCCTTTGCTCAGGGAAGCTGATTTCTCCGTTCAGATATTTTTGGATACTACGATTCTTGGAGGTTTCCCATTCACGGTGAAAAGCGGGAAGGGTGTATTGTTTCGCCAGTTTAAGTTCGTCCCAAAAGTGGGTCGCTGCGATCTTTTCGGAACGACTTTGGTCGACCAAGGTTTCGTCGATGTCGAAGAAAAGGATCATTGCGGTCACTCATCGAGCAAGGCTCGACGCGACGGTGGACTTATTCTCGGAGGGGTGCGACCGTTTACTGTCCGGCACGGAACTCAGTCTGATAGAACCTGCTCGAGGATTTGGGTGGCCTTTTGGAGTTCGGCTTCTGTAGCGATGAGCGGCGGAATGAGGCGAACGGTGTTGTTCCCGGCCGGGGCGGTGAGGAGACCCGCTTCACGAAGTTTGGCGACGACGGGAAGAGGGGGCTCGGTCAGGCCGACTCCGACGAGGTAGCCGAGTCCGCGCACTTGCTTGATCTTATGGGGAAGTTTGGCGGCGAGATTACGCAGTTCCTGATGCCAGGCTTCACTTTGGCGGGTGATTCGCTCGAGGAGGTTCTCCTTCTCGATAACGTCGAGGACGGCCAAGGCAGCCGAGCAGGCGAGGGGAGTTCCGCCGAAAGTGGTCCCATGGGAACCGGGAGTGAAGAGATCGGCGTAGGCCTCGGCGACCCAGATCGCACCGATCGGGAATCCGCCCGCGAGGCCCTTGGCCATACCGATGGCGTCGGGCTCGATGCCCGCATACTCGTAGGCATAGAATTTGCCGGAGCGACCCACGCCGCATTGGACCTCATCGATGAGAAGGAGTACGTTGCGCTCGGTGCAGAGGGCCCGTAGATCCCGAAGGAATTCCGGTTTTGCCGGGTTGATGCCGCTCTCGCCCTGGATGGTTTCGAGCAGGACAGCGCAGACTTCGTCGTCGATTTGCTCTGCGAAGGAGTCGATGTCGTTCAGCTTCGCGTGCCGGAAACCGGGAAGCATGGGGCGGAAGCCGTTCTGGATTTTCTCTTGTGGGGTGGCGGCCATGCCGCCGAAGGTGCGTCCGTGAAAAGCGTTTTCAGCGGTGATGACGGTGTAGCGCTTGCCTTCCTCGCCCGCGAGAGCGCGGCCGTGGAGCCGTGCCAGCTTGATGAGAGCCTCATTGGCTTCGGTGCCGCTGTTGCAGAAGAGAAATCGTCCCTTGGGTGTATAGCGGCTGAGCCTTTCTGCGAGCTCACCTTGCTTGGGAGTCGCGAAGAGGTTGCTACAGTGAATGAGGGTCCCGGCCTGTTTGCTGACGGACTCGACCCAGTCGGGATGCGAGTGGCCGAGAGCGTTGACGGCGATGCCGGAGGTGAAGTCGAGATACTCGCGTCCCTGGTCATCCTGGACCGAGGCTCCCTTGCCAGAGACGAGGGAGATGGCGGGAGCGCCGTAGTTGTGGATGAGGTACGAGTCGTACTGGTTCTGAGTGTTCTCGTTCATGAGCGGACGATTTCGGTTCCAATCCCCTTGTCGGTGAAGATTTCGAGGAGGAGGGAGTGTGGCATCCGACCGTCGATAAAGTGGACGCGGTTGACGCCGTTTTGCAGGGCGTGGACGGCGCTGTCGACCTTGGGAATCATGCCTTTGGCGATGATTCCATCAGACTTGAGGCCAGCGACTTGGCTGTCGGGGAGGCTGGAAATGAGGGTCGAGGGATCGGATGGATCCTTCATGAGCCCGGGGACGTCGCAGAGGTAGACGAGGCGGCGGGCACGCAGGGCCGAGGCGACGCGCGAGGCGGCAACGTCGGCATTGGTGTTGTAAGCCTGTCCCTCGGTGTCGGCACCTACCGGCGAGACAATGGGCATGTAGCCGTCGGAAATCGCCTTGCGAATCGGTGCGGGGTCGACCCGCTCAACTTCGCCAACGAAGCCAATGTCAATGGGGTCGCCAGAGGGATCGGTGGCCAGTCTCCGCGTGCGCAGGACTTTGAAACCAGGAATGGAGATGGGGCGGCCGAGCTTGCGTTGAACGATCTCGCAGATTTCCAGATTGACCTCCTCATCGAGGGTCTTGCGGACGATCTCAACGGTGGCGGCGTCGGTCACGCGCAGGCCTTTTTCAAAGCGGGCTTCGAGTCCGGAGGCATCCATGGCACGAGTGATCGCCTTGCCCCCACCGTGAACGACGACGACGTGGATGCCGACGGCGGAGAGAAAGGCGAGGTCGGTAGCGACTTTTGCGCGGACCTCCGGATCGGGATCGTCCATAAAGCTACCGCCGTATTTGACGACAAAGACGGACCCTTTGAACCGCTGAATGTACGGCAAGGCCTCAATGAGGACTTTGGCTTTGGAGGTGACGTCGAGTTGGCTGATATCCATTTATTCGCTCTTATTGAAATTTACGTAGCCCTCGGTGAGGTCGGCGGTCAGCAGGTGATAGTCCTTTTTGCCCATTCCGAGATCCAGGGTGATCGAGAATTCCCGGTTCGAGACTTCCGCTTTCCATTGGGGGAGGTTTTCTTCGACCGGAGTCCCTTTCACCAGAACCGGGATGTCTCCGTAGTGGAGGTTCAATTGGTCGTAGTCGAGGCCGATCCGGGCGTAGCCGGCGGCATCGACGATACGGCCCCAATTGGGGTCGTTGCCGAACCATGAAGTTTTGACGAGAAGGGAATTGCCGATGGCGCGGGCAACTTTCTCGGCATCCTCCTCGTTTTTTGCTCCTTTGATGTGAAGATCGACTACGTGGCTAATGCGCTCGCCATCCGCGACGATCATCCGGGCCAGGCGGCTGCAGACCTCGCCGACTGCTTTGTGGAAGGCGTCGAGGAGGTTGGCATCGTCGTGGATCGAATCCCCGGAGGATCCGTTTGCCAGGAGGAGCACGGTGTCGTTTGTGCTCATGTCTCCATCGACGGAGATGCGGTTGAAGGATCCGTGCACGGCACGGGTAAGAGTCGCTTGCAAGGTCGCTTGGGGAACCTTGATGTCAGTGGCGATGAAAGCGAGCATGGTCGCCATATTCGGCTCGATCATTCCGGCTCCCTTTGCAACTCCAGCGACGGTATAGCGTTTGCCCTCGGACTCAATGCGGACCGTGACCGTCTTAGGCCGGGTGTCTGAAGTCAGAATCGCTTTGGCAAAGTCGTGACCTCCGGCTGAGTCGCGGGTAACTCGTTTTGCCGCTTCGCGGATGCCTTTTTCAATCTTTGGCATCGGCAGGGAGCGTCCAATACGGCCGGTGGAAGCGACAAAGACGCTTTTTGCCGGGAGGCTGAGGGCCTCGCGGGTGCAGTCAGCCATAGCGGCGCAATCCTGCTTGCCCTGTTCACCGGTGCAAGCGTTCGCGTTGCCACTGTTGACGACAATGCCGTGGAAAGCCTGGGTCGGGGAGAGCAGCGACTTGCAGAAGTGGACCGGCGCGGCGGAGACGTCGTTCTGCGTAAAGACGCCTGCCCCTGTGCAGACCGCTTCGCTGAGAATGATGCCCAGGTCGAGGCGGTCGGCGCCAGTTCCGCGGATGTCGCTGGAGACTCCGGAGGCGGAAAATCCGGGGACATCGGTGATGCCCGGGCTTTGTTCTTTGATGGTAAGTTTCATGGCGAGGGAATCAGGGGAGGCCGATCGTTTCTTCGAGGCCAAATTTCAGGTTCATGAGTTGGACGGCTTGGCCGCTGGCCCCTTTGAGGAGATTGTCCTCGGTAGAGGTGAGGATGAGCCGCTGCATGCGCGCATCGTGGCGGACGGCGATGTCAATCCGGTTTGTGCCGACCACGTTCTTGGACTCGGGTAAGGTTCCGTCTTCCAGAATCCGGACGAATGGACGGTTGGCATACTGGGATTTCCACGCCACGAGGACATCCTCGGCGGTCTTGCCGTTGTCCGGAACGCTGATGGTGGTGACGATTCCCCGACGCATGGGCACGAGGTGAGGGAGAAACTGGAGGATGACTGGTGAACCCGCTGCAGAAGCGAGTTGCTCCTCGATTTCGGAAAGGTGCCGATGCTTGGGTTGCCCGTAGGGTCGGGCGCTCTCGGTGCGCTCACAGTAGCTGAAGTCTTCGTTGGCCTTTTTCCCGGCTCCGCTGACCCCGCTCATGCACGAGGCGATGATGTCCTTCGACTGGATCGTTCCACTGGCCAAAAGAGGAAGGAGAGGAATGAGGATCGAGGTCGGGTAGCAGCCCGGGCAAGCGATCAAGGGTTTCTCTTGCCATCCCTTGAGAGGGAATTCGGGCAAGACGTAGGCTGCCGCTTTGAGAAGTTCAGGATCGGGATGATCCTGACCGTAGAACTCTTTGTAGACGTCGGGCGAGCCGAGCCGGAAATCCGCACTCAGGTCGAAAACGGTCTTTCCAGCCTCGAAGAGAGGACGGGCGAATCCCGCTGCAACCCCGTGGGGAAGCGCGAGGAAAACTGCGTCGAGGCCATCGTTTTGGGCAAGCGCGGAGGCATCGGACTCCGTGAACTGGAGGGAACCGAGTCGGTGAGAGAGACGAGGAAATACCTCGGCGACGGGCTTCCCGGCCAAGCTACGCGACGTGACGGCTGCCAATTCCACCCCTGGGTGGGAGGAAAGCAACTCAACCAAAACCTCTCCAGAATAACCGGAGGCACCTACAATTCCGACTCGAATCATGGAGGGAATTAACCACGATTTTTCGTTCCAGACCAACCCTGAAATCTTTCTTGTTGGGAAAGTGGTTGGAAAAGAGAGGGATCGCAGGTCCTGGATCGGCTGGAGCCAGGTCGCTACAGTGGTGAGGAATCGATTGGAATATACGGGTGCGTGGTTGCCCTCGGAGGTCCCTCATTGACTCTCAATCGAATCACTTGATGTCGGCGTTTGAGCAGAAAAAGTACGCGAAAAGTTGCACTTTCTTTTAATTCGCTCTGTTTGGAGAGAATAGCCCGCAGTAATGGTGGAAATTAATCCCAGAGTGAATTTATATCTCTTCAATCCTCACCCGGCGTGGAAGGGGGGGCAGGGAGCTGTGGCAATCGCGGCTCGCGACTTTCAACGAGCGGAAGGGATTGCGATGCGGGAGGCGAAGAAGCGAGGTGTTCCCGGCGTTTCCTTTTCGATTCTAGTTGAAGAGGTGGAGCCTCGGGCTGCGGAAGGATACTGGGTAGAGGTGGAACGCTATCGTGACGTCGAGGATATTGAGCGCCTGGTCTTTTTTCAGTTTGGGGATCAGGAAGACTCGGAGGCAGATCCGTCGATGCCCAAGTCCGCCTAGTTTTCGATCGAGAGGGTCGACATCATCCGGACGACCTGTGGCGCCCGGGATCGGACGAATGATTCCATACCCTCGAGGCGGAGAACCAGCAGATTGTCGCTGAGGGGGACGAAGAACTCAGCAAATGACCGAGGACCCTCGGGCAGTGCCAATGCATAGTGCAGCTGGCCCCAGCGGTTCCCGTAGATACTGAAGGTTTTGTTGCGAATCAGATTTGGCTCTGTGTCGAAGGTGATGGTCTCCTCGAACTTTTGGTTCAGTCCTTTCCGATAGCCTTTGAGCGTCGTTACGTTGACTCTGGGAAGAAATGTCCCCGGTTCAAACAGGAAGAAATCCAAGCTGTTGTCAGGCATGGTCCGACTGAGAAGTCGGCACGAGGTCCCTTTGGAGTCTTCGGCAACGACGAGGCCGTTGGGAACGTGAAAACTGTAGCGAACACCTTCGCCGGTGAGGTAGAGAATGCTCTCGGGAATGCCGTCATTGACCTCTGCGAGGATCCTCGCGTTCAGGGGGATCAACCCCCGTCCCGTTGGCCAAGAGTAGATGGCGATGTTTTCTTCGGGTGTTACAGCGGTGCTCTTCACCGTTTTCGTGGAGGGACTTCCGGTGGAGGAGTCGGTTTCTGATTTCTCCGACTGCGCTCCGAGGGTTCCCGGAAGTAGGTTCGCAAGGAGAAGGCTGAAAAGGGGGAGGAGAAGAGGGAAACGGTTTTGCATCTGCATGGAGGCCGGTCAGGGGGGACTGTAAATCTTATCGTTTACAGGTCCCCGACTGCATCTTCGTATTCTGACTTCGTCAAAAACCGGAAATTTACCTTTTTGAACGACCGAACATTGGGGGTGCCGGGAGGATAGAGACCTTGTTCGAAGAGTTCATAGAAACCCCAATTCCGTTTGGGAGGGTTGTAATAGGCGGTATTGGTTCCCTGGGTCGCCACTTCACTCTCGAAGAGAGCGACCATGGACCCCCGGTACCGGAACTCGATGTTGTCCCAGTTTTCCAGGAAGCGGGGATAGTTGTGATTCCCTCCCGAAATTCTGCCGTCTCCTTCTTTATTGGTCGGACGGAGCCCTTGGATGATGGCGGCGTTAAACTCGGTAAACCCTGAGGCTCTGGCTCTGCGGCTGCGGGTGCCCAAGAATCCGAAGCCGGAAGACAAAGGCATCACGGCGTCACCGATGAGAGCGGCTGGTGGGTTGGGGTTCCAGGAAGAGGCGTTGTCGGCTGTGGTGTTGCTTCCGGTGTTGGAACGGCCATCGGCATTGTAATGGCCTTTGATGTAGATCGGTTCGTTGGTTGCGAGAGTAAATCCTGGGTCGCGGCCGCTCGTCTTATTGTACGATGGATCGGGGATTCTGGAAGCGTTGGTCAGAATGAGGCCAAGCTCGACGTCCGGGTCCCGGGGAGATTGGCGAGCTGCTTTGACGACCGAATCCGGGCGTTGCTGGTAGTCGCTGTTGCCTGGAATCGAATCTGTATCACTGGGGAACTCGACGTAAAGGACTCCATTGAAGTCCTCGTCCGGGTGATATCGATTCTCGCGAGGGACGGATGAATCATAGGCACTCAGGAGCCCTCCCATGTCACTGTCTTCGATATAGTCCTTGAATCGGCCGACATTGATTTCGACGAGATCGACGCCCGTGCCCCGACGGTGATCGAACATGGAGCGCTTAGGATCTCCGGGACGTCCCGAGTCCTCATTGAAGAAATCGTCGTCAACCCCGTTGTTGTTGTCATTTCCGTTGTCTCCGTCATTGCCCCGGTTGCCCTGATTCCCTCTCGATCCGCCGCCACCCCGGCCATCGGCGAATTCGGTGTATTGGTGGACGGCGAAAATGTCGCTGAAGTTTACCCGTTTCCAGTTGGTGTCCAGATCCGGTTTAAGGGTTATTTCGCGGACGGTCTCGACCGTGACCATTTGGCGAGATCCGTCGTCGTTGTAGGCGGGTTTACCGTCTTTGTCGACGGCTTGTACGGTCGAGCTCTGCAGCCGGGTGGTCTCTAGATTGTGGGCGTCGGCGCGGTCGACCTTGTGAAAGCTCACCCAGTAATCACTCGGGGCTCCACGCGCTTCGCTTAAAGTACTGGCTCGGTCCCGTCCGTTGTATCCTCGGTAGTAATTGTTGTATGTGCTGTAGGGGTCGAGCGCGTCGTCGGGATTGCTACGATCTTCTTGGGGCAGCGGCATGCGCTCGTAGAGCCGGACGGCTTCGGAGGGCAGAGGTTCGCCGACAGAGGTCGTGCTCCCGTCCTCAGAGTAGTGCACCTTGATGATCAGGCCGGCTTTGTAGGCGAACTTTTCCTTTTCTCCGAGCCCCTTGTGGACCGGGTTTTGCAATCCGGCCGAATTCGTTGGGGTGGTGATGTTGGGCTCGATGAGCGCGTAGGCGTAATTGAGATCGTCGTCGATGATGGAGGGAGTGGAAGGATCGTCGCGAACGTAGTCGTCGTAGCCGATGGGATTGAGGACGGGGACTTCGTGGGAGGCGTCCTGGAGATTTCCATTCCAGCGGTTCATCGCGAAATCCGCCCAATTGGTGTAGCCTTCAGGTTTGAAATAGGAGGTCGGGGACTGGCTGTCCCAATAACTGGAAAGACTGGTGCGGCTGCCGGATCCACGATAGGGGGTCGCTTTGCCTCCGACACCGTCGTTGATATAAACTTTGCCGTTTTGGTTGACTTGGTTCGAACGTCCTTCGTGCAGCATGTAACCGTACCGCATGTCGCCAGTGGCAGTCACATTGCTGGTAAAAGTGAGGTCATTGGTCGCCTCCAGCCAGATGTCTCCGTTGGCGTGGACGGGACCGTTCATCGTCATCGAGGGACCCGGGTGAAATTCGAGATCCATGTTGTAGAAAACCGCGTGGGAGAAGAGAGGGGCGTCCCGCACCTGTAGAGTCAAGCGGGCGTAGGCGGTAATATCGTCGGATAGCAGGGGATCATCCACGGTGGCTTTGGAGAGGATGTCGACGCTTTGGACGGTCACGAGTTTTCCCTTATGGGGGTCATCGGAGAAGGAAGGATCATCGGGATGGATGTAGAAGCGGCCACGGCTGACCGATCCTCCGGCCAAATCAAAATCATAGCGGGACGAGGGGAAATAGTTGGGCAACTCGTTTCGGTAAGCATCTTCCTCGTCGAGAGGATTTTTTTTCAGGTCGTCGGCAGGGACGCTCGATTGGGATTCCCACCGGTAGGCGAGGATTCCAGCCCCGAGTTCTGTTGCCGCTTCAGCGGCGTTGCGGGCATCGAGAAGAACGAAGTGGCGGAGGTTGATTCGTTGGTCCGCTAACCCCCATTTCATCAGGCTTCCGACGATCGCAGAAATGATCGTCGTGACGATGATCACGGTGATGAGTGCTCCTCCAGACCGAGGAGAATGGAGACGCTCGAGGATGGAGTGACAGCGGGAGGGGAGTTGGGGTTTCACATTCATCGGCGGGTAGAGATGGTGAAATTATAGGTGTCGGTGACTCGTTTGGCATCGACGCCGTGGATGATCTTGCCGTTCACCATGATCGTCGACTTGCCAAAGTTGTAGAAGAGGCGCTTGTCCGCGAGACCTTCGGACATTTCGACCACCTCTCGGTTGTTGCCGATGGTTGCTTCGGGATAAAGTTCCTCGAGAATTTTTTCCAGTGTCGGAGGATTTAGTGGGTCAATCGGGCTGAGCAGGGGGGCGCCAGAGGCGTGATAGTTGAAATCCTGATCCGTATCGAAACTGCGGACCGGTCCTTCGCTGGTTGGGTCGTTGGGGTCCATCGGGGCGCGATAATATCCCGTGATTCGCATGATGGGGATCGGTGCGTTGATGGAGGTGGAGAGATCGGGCTCCTCCTGAAATCCAAACACGATGAAATCGCCGGAGTTCCCGTCCAGCATACGGTCTTCGGACTTATCCCGGTCCTCGGATGAATAACTTTTGTAGAGGACCGTGAAATTCGCTTCCTTAGCGGCCTCGGCCAATTGACTTGTGAGGGTGCGGATATCGCCGTTGATCATATTCTTCTGCTCACTGACGAAAGTGGCTTTGAACGATTCGACGAAAAAGCCCATGCTCATCATCATGATGAGGCCGAGGACAAAGACCACCAGCATCATCTCCATGATGGTGAACCCTTGGCAGTGAATAGCTTTTCTGTTCCTCGTGATCATGGAATGGCAGATTCATTGAGGTCGGCGCGAATTCCTTTGAGCTCTCCGCGGATTCCACCTCGATTGGCTCCACGGAGTTTGGCTTCAAAGTTCACGGTGATCGAGTAGGAGTGGGAGCGGTTCTCGACCTCGTCGATGTTGATGTCAAACCAAGCCTGCATGACGATTTCACGGAGGTCTCCGGTGTTTGGATCCTCTTTGAGGTCGACCAAAACCTCGCGAAAATTGCTTCCGTCTGACTCTCCTGCGAGTTTCCGGTCGGGTCCGTCGAGGTAGATGGGATCGGCTTTCTCGATGTTGCCGACTTGCAGTGCGGAAATGCTCATCGTGGGGAGAGGGGTGCCAGAGGGGTCGGCGAGGGAGAGACGGATTTCACTGAGACTGAGTGATTTAATCTGCTCGAGATAGCCCTGCGCGATCGTGAAGACGGTGTTTCGAATGATGTTATTTTGGGCGATCTGCTGCGACTGGATCACTGCGCTTGTCAGGCCTAAGGCAAGCATCATGAAGATGACCATAGCGATCATCGTCTCGATGAGGCTCATGCCTTGGCGTCTGTTCGATCGATGCTTCATTCCTTGTCCGCACGGACACGTCGCTGTCCAGTAATTTCATAACATACTTAATGGTTGGAACTTCCGACATCAAGAGAATGAGAAAAATGGGCAAATTTTGACCGAAGTGTTACGAAATTACACTGTATTTGAGACGGGGGTGAGATTTCGGGGCTTGGGTTTTGGGAAGTGCGCGGATTTCGGAGTTACTCCTTTTCTTGTCGAGAGTCTCTCCGTTTGTTCATTGCGCTTGCGGTACAGGCCCTACAGGTTGGTACACGATCCATGTCTCTTTTCGTCTATCGATCCAAAAAATTCAACCGTCTCTACGGCCTGGCTCTCGTTCTCTATACGGTCTGGTTTCTTGTCGGATTGTTTGTGTTGGGGTTTGGAATCGAAACGCCAATCGGGCCTTGGGCGGATTTTATCTACATCGCTCTCGCGGCCTTGGTTCTGTTTTTACACCTCTCGGGTCAGTCGCACGGAGGATCGACCCTGCTGATTTTCCTCCTCTTTGCCGTTTTGGGCGGGGTGGTTGAGCTCGTCGGGACGTTAACGGGGGTGCCTTTCGGGTCCTACGGGTACTCGGATCAGTTCGGGCCGGTGATCTTTGGTGTTTTGCCGTGGGCGATTCCCCTGTCTTGGTGGGTCGTTGTCTGGCCTTTGCACTGTCTGGTGCACTCCGCTCTGGCGGGTCGTGGATCTGTGACGATGGTCCCAGTCCTTACCGCTGTGGGAGCGGTGATCGTTGATTTGATTCTCGAGCCCGCCGCAACCCTCGTGAGGGGTTACTGGACTTGGGATGGCGATGGATTTTACTACGGCGTTCCCTGGACCAATTTCCTCGCCTGGTTTGTTACCGCTTTTATCCTTTCTTTCCTTGCCCAGCTTTTCCTGCCTCATTCCCCATTCAAGCGTGAGGAATTACGGGTTCCGGTCTGGGTTCTCCTCTCTACCGTCAGCACCTTCGTCCTCATGTCGATCAGTCATGGGAAGTGGTGGGTGCTCCTTGTCGCCGTAGTGTTTTTCGTCGGAGTCCGGCGTCTTTTCAAGCAAGCGCGCTCGACCAGCCTGAGTCAGTAGACGGTGAGTCGGTTGTCGGTTGTCGGTGAGTCCGTGAGTCCGTGAGTCGGTTGTCGGTGAGTCCGTGAGTCCGTGAGTCGGTGGTCGGTTAGTCGGTTTGGCGGGTAGAGGCCCGGTGGCATTCGGAAGCGTTTCCGAGTTTGCGCGGGCAAGGCTGAAGGCCATGCCCCACAGTGGGTGGGTCGCTTCAGCGCCCACCGTGCGATGGCGTGAGCGGATCGGTTTGGCGAGAAGTGTTCTTTGGATCTATGGGAAGCGTTTCCGAGTTTGCGCGGGCAAGGCTGAAGGCCGTGCCCCACAGTGGGTGGGTCGCTTCAGCGCCCACCGTGCGATGGCGTGAACGGATCGGTTTGGCGAGAAGTGTTCCTTGGATCTGTGGGAAGCGTTTCCGAGTTTGCGCGGGCAAGGCTGAAGGCCATGCCCCACAGTGGGTGGGTCGCTTCAGCGCCCACCGTGCGATGGCGTGAGCGGAT
>NZ_JACHVA010000077.1 GCF_014230055.1 Puniceicoccus vermicola
TCGATGCTTCTATGGTGATTTATGGGTCAAGTCATAATCGCGATAATGTTATGTTTATTTTGAGCGATTGATCTTAGTGGTTTCCGCATTTGAGTATCCGGGGCTATGTAGCCCTCGGGACCAACTTCTATCCGTGCCGGTCTAGCCGGTCACCTGATGCCAAATACGCCTGATCGCAGGCTTGAATATGCGGTTTCATGATGACGCCAATCTACAAGAACGAGTGGGATTTACCATCTCCAGCATCGAAACGGGCCATCAATCCACCAAAGTCAGATAAAGCTCAGATAGTTTGATTGGTAAAAGTTCTCAGGCAGTCTCTTTGAGGAGAGCCCCAGCGGGGAGTTCGTCTTTTTCCAAGTACTTCCACAGAGCCACCAGTAGCTTGCGCGCCAGAGCGACGATGCCGATTCTTCGGCTGCGTTTTCCCCTGGCGAAGTTGTTGTCGAACCATTTGGCCAGATCCGACTGGGGTTGGTTCCTCAGCCACGACCAGGCCAGCTCGATCATCAGGGCCCGGACCTTGGCATTGCCGGCTTTACTGATGCCTTGTTCGTTCTTGCTGTCGCCGCTGTCGTAGGGGGAGCCATCCAGACCGGCGCAGGCGCCGACTTGCCGGACGTTGCGGAACTCTCGCCAGCTGAAGAACTCCTCGCTTAAGGTCATGGCGCTGATGACGCCAACGGCCTTGAGCCGGGTGAGCTTGTGGGCCTGTCGCTCGGCCTTTGTTTGGGGCTTTGCGATTCGGGCAGTCCGCGCACGTTCCAGAGCCTTGAGTTGGGTGCGGGCAAACTCCACGCGTTCGTATTCGCGGGCGATCTCGCTGCGTATATGTTCCGGGAGGGGGCGGTTGTCCCAACCGAGCAGCGAATCGAGCCGTGTATCGAGCTTGCTAAGTGAATCGAGGCGAAGTCCATGCAAAACAAGCAGGCTTTTGATCCGGGCTGTGCCCGCACCGATCTCCTTCTTCAGTCGCTTGATCTCTCGCTCGCGCCGACGCAGGTCTTCCTGCTCCACGCTCGGCACGCGCACGACAGACCAGAGCGTATGCTCACCGCCGTGGTAGCGAATCAGCTGACGCAGCAAGGCCTTGGCGTCCAGGCGGTCAGTCTTGGCTCGGCGTTTGCGGCGGTTCACCTCAATGCTGGCGGGATCAACGATGACGTTGTTGATCCCCAACCCCTCCAGCCAGCGGTGGATCCAGAAACCGTCCCGGCCCGCTTCGTAGACACTGAAAACCTCAATGTCTTCGCCTAGCTGCCACTTGTCCCGAGTCGCCTTCAGGGCCGATTGAAAGGCCAACTGATCACGAGCCTCGATCGTGATCAGCCGTATCTTCTCTCCCGTCGAGAAGGCCAGCTTCCATTTAGTATTGCTCAGTTCCAGCGCCATGTATAACTTCATTTTTTGAATCTTTCTTTCAGGTTCATTTTTTCAGGTCCGGGTCCTCTTAACCCGGGCCTGTTTAGTATCCGAAAGAAGAGGCCCCAAGAAAAGCAGATCCCTCGGATCCGCTCATAGCATCTACCACAGCTTCGTCAAGGAGAAGCACTCGCTTTTGGACCGGCAGTTAGTTCTGATAGTCCCGTTGCTGTTAAGGTAACTCAATAAAATGAAATGCAAGAGATAAAGGCACACAACAAGGCAGTGGTATCAACTCCGTTACGCGCTCTGCGCTACACTCCGTGATACACTTCGACGTTATGCCACGAAGAAAAATACCACAGGAAGTCATCGAAGCTGCTCATGCCGCCTCAGAGTTCCAACCGTCCGCTTCCGAACCATCGAAGCGTCTCGAAGGTAAAAAAGGTCTTTCTCGCATCATGTATATTGAGAGAAAAGCGGGCGAACTTATCGGTGAAGCCCGCATCGGTCGCGTAACATTCTCGAAGTCAGGAAAGTCCATCTACTACAGCGGAAAACAATTTAAGAGCTTGAAAGGAAGTGGGTTTAAGTCGAACTACTTTGAAATTGAATCAGGTGACGATTACTGGATCTCCGGACCAAAAAAAGATGGCGCTGATCGACTTTACGGAGAGCGCTTACCGATCGACATCGACGAGGAAGTAAGAGAAGAATACTGGACTCGAATACGAAATCAACCCGACCGAATCAACGATGCGAAAGCATAACCAGTCGATCGTCTCAATTCCGTTCGCTCCTGCGTCGCTCACTCCTTGAGACATCTCGACGATCTGCAAAAGAAATGAATCAACCGCCAGAAAAGCTCGTTTCGAGTGCGCCAGAAGGAACCGTTTGGTTCGGTGGTCCCGTTGATCGTTCTACCATGTCACTAAGAATTTTTGGTGAATCAGTCGATCCTAAGGAAATCACAGCACTCCTCGGCCATGAGCCGACAAAAGGAAGAACGAAAGGAGAGAAATGGATTGGGCCCAAATCGGGTAGACAATACGAAGCCAAGAAAGGATCTTGGTCGCTTTCAGCTCCTGATTCAAGCGAAGCTGATATAGATTCTCAGGTTGAATGGATACTTAGTCGATTGACGAAGGATCTAGGCGTCTGGAAGAAAATAACAGGAGAATACGATGTTGATCTATTTTCTGGACTCTTTCTAGAAGCGATGAATCGAGGCATAAGCATTTCCCCTACTACTATGAAAGAAATCAGCTCGAGAGGTATTGAACTAGGATTCGACATCTACAGTTTTGAACCCGAAGAAGCAGATCAATAAACGTTCTAGCCGAGCCGAGGAACGAGGCTCGGACTTGAACGATGGTTGGACAAGCCGTTGAGCGCCTTGGGGTTTCGGTCGGCTTATGGGTTTTCTATCAGGCTCGTTTTTGTCTGACTGTATCTCCCGGGCCGGTGATGGCGGTTGGTTTTGGGGAGGTTTTCGAGAGATCGAGCTGACCCGGGGTAGTGGCGAAGGGCGTCCGATCGGTTTTTCGGATCCATTTCTGTCGTATTCATGGGGTGGGCACAGAGGAACCGGGCTCCGGCGGGGCATCGACGGAGATCAACGGGGTGCGGCTGGTCATGAAAGAGTTCATGCGGCCACGGCGTGGAAGAAGTGTTCGTTACGATGGGCTGGAGGGGCCCGGGGCATCTTTTTGATTTTGCGCATGGGGCCTCCGCAGCGCGGGCAGGCGATCTCCCGTCCATGGACCGGTGTGGATTCCGGGGGTGGTTGGAGTTTGGCATCGAGCAGGAGCTGAAGCCATAGCA
>NZ_JACHVA010000078.1 GCF_014230055.1 Puniceicoccus vermicola
GTAGATGCTATGAGCGGATCCGAGGGATCTGCTTTTCTTGGGGCCTCTTCTTTCGGATACTAAACAGGCCCGGGTTAAGAGGACCCGGACCTGAAAAAATGAACCTGAAAGAAAGATTCAAAAAATGAAGTTATACATGGCGCTGGAACTGAGCAATACTAAATGGAAGCTGGCCTTCTCGACGGGAGAGAAGATACGGCTGATCACGATCGAGGCTCGTGATCAGTTGGCCTTTCAATCGGCCCTGAAGGCGACTCGGGACAAGTGGCAGCTAGGCGAAGACATTGAGGTTTTCAGTGTCTACGAAGCGGGCCGGGACGGTTTCTGGATCCACCGCTGGCTGGAGGGGTTGGGGATCAACAACGTCATCGTTGATCCCGCCAGCATTGAGGTGAACCGCCGCAAACGCCGAGCCAAGACTGACCGCCTGGACGCCAAGGCCTTGCTGCGTCAGCTGATTCGCTACCACGGCGGTGAGCATACGCTCTGGTCTGTCGTGCGCGTGCCGAGCGTGGAGCAGGAAGACCTGCGTCGGCGCGAGCGAGAGATCAAGCGACTGAAGAAGGAGATCGGTGCGGGCACAGCCCGGATCAAAAGCCTGCTTGTTTTGCATGGACTTCGCCTCGATTCACTTAGCAAGCTCGATACACGGCTCGATTCGCTGCTCGGTTGGGACAACCGCCCCCTCCCGGAACATATACGCAGCGAGATCGCCCGCGAATACGAACGCGTGGAGTTTGCCCGCACCCAACTCAAGGCTCTGGAACGTGCGCGGACTGCCCGAATCGCAAAGCCCCAAACAAAGGCCGAGCGACAGGCCCACAAGCTCACCCGGCTCAAGGCCGTTGGCGTCATCAGCGCCATGACCTTAAGCGAGGAGTTCTTCAGCTGGCGAGAGTTCCGCAACGTCCGGCAAGTCGGCGCCTGCGCCGGTCTGGATGGCTCCCCCTACGACAGCGGCGACAGCAAGAACGAACAAGGCATCAGTAAAGCCGGCAATGCCAAGGTCCGGGCCCTGATGATCGAGCTGGCCTGGTCGTGGCTGAGGAACCAACCCCAGTCGGATCTGGCCAAATGGTTCGACAACAACTTCGCCAGGGGAAAACGCAGCCGAAGAATCGGCATCGTCGCTCTGGCGCGCAAGCTACTGGTGGCTCTGTGGAAGTACTTGGAAAAAGACGAACTCCCCGCTGGGGCTCTCCTCAAAGAGACTGCCTGAGAACTTTTACCAATCAAACTATCTGAGCTTTATCTGACTTTGGTGGATTGATGGCCCGTTTCGATGCTGGAGATGGTAAATCCCACTCGTTCTTGTAGATTGGCGTCATCATGAAACCGCATATTCAAGCCTGCGATCAGGCGTATTTGGCATCAGGTGACCGGCTAGACCGGCACGGATAGAAGTTGGTCCCGAGGGCTACATAGCCCCGGATACTCAAATGCGGAAACCACTAAGATCAATCGCTCAAAATAAACATAACATTATCGCGATTATGACTTGACCCATAAATCACCATAGAAGCATCGAGCCTTGCTCGATGACCCGCGGCAGGCTACTCGCAGCTTCTAAACTCATCCGAATCCGCAACCTGTCATCGGCGAAGCGCCGATGCTACGTCGACTAGTGCCTTACTTGAGAACCTATGCCCCCTATCGCTGACCGAACTACAGAACGCGCCCGGTGCTTCCCGGCTTTCCTAAACAATATACTCCGGCAAGAGCCCCCCCAAAGCCACCAAGAATTTCCGCAACCCGTCATCGGCGAAGCGCCGATGCTACGTCGACTCGAGTCTTACTTGAGAACCCGTGCCCCTATCGCTGACTGAACCACAGAACGCGCCCGGTGCTTCCCGGCTTTCCTAAACAGTATACTCCGGCAAAGAGCCCCCCAAAGCCGCCGAGGATCTCGGTCGAGAGCAATCGGCTGGCACCAGCGCCGATCTCCAACCACTCCCCTTCTTCCGTCGCGACCGAAAAGATCAATCGACTGGGATCGCCTGCATTCCAACCGTCGGGTCGGGTCGCCAACTCAATTCGCAGCCGATAGGAAGACTGGCCGGGAATCTCCCGTTCCTCAACCTGTTCCAGATCGATCACTCGCCGGGAGAATCGAGCGTAGACACCGCTGCCATCACTCTTCTCGACGATACCCAGACTGTAATAGCCGAAATGCTCCATGAACGCCGATATCCCCAATTCCGCATTCAACGATTCCGGGCAAACTTCGCATTCACAGACGACCTGCGGTTGGGTCATACGCACCCCCACCCACGCTTTCGCCAAGGGCGTCGAAAGGGATTCCGAACGGGACAGCAAGCGAAGTCCTTTGGATTCGGGAAGCTCATAAATCTCCCGGAAGGCCCGCCCCACTGAGACCCAACGCGGTCCCAACTCCCCTTTCTCGTTCACAAAGGAATCCTTCCAACCAGACTCCTTGTTCGCTTCCTCCGATAAAGAGACTGGCTTTCCATCGTTCACGATCGGCCATCCACTTTCGGACCATTCGACAGGTGCCAAGAAGGTCTCCCGGCCCAAAACATGAACCGGTGGGTATCCCTGCGGACGCACACCGAGAAAGACCACCCACCATTTTCCGTTTTCATCTTCGATGAAATCGGCATGACCCGTGTTCTGTATGGCGGACTCCAAACCGGAGTGAGTCAGGATTGGGTTATGGGGGCATGGCTCCCATGGGCCCCACGGCGAACTCGAACGTCCGATTGCCACGCGGTGGCCAGACTCAGTTCCCCCTTCCGCCGTCAATAAATACCAGTAATCGCCTCGCGAAAACAGATGTGGCCCTTCAGTAGCCTTCCAACCAAATCCTTTTGAAATAAACTGGCGGGAAGTTATGCCTCGGCCGGTCTTGGGATCGATTTCAAACTGAACAATCCCTTGAGGCTCGCCCCAGCGTCCATCGCCTGTGACCTGACAAAGGACGGTTCCGTCCTCGAGGAACGTCAAGGAGGGGTCGATCCCACCTTGGTGGTCCGCATCCAGCCAAATCGGATCCGACCATTCCCCTGCCGGATCCACAGCCGTGACAATGAAATGCCCAATCTTTCCTATCTGGGTTGTGATCAGATAGAAGGTCCCGTCGTGATAACGAAGCGTCGGCGCAAAAATACCGGCATTCCCCAGTTTCTGTTCCTCGACAAAATCCAGCTGCGACGGACGCGAGAGGATATGCCGAACGAACTCCCATGTTTGGAGATCGCGGCTACGATAAAGCGGAACTCCCGGGAACTGACCAAAGCTACTGGTTGCAAGATAGAATACATCCTCCACCCGACAAATCGTCGGATCAGGGTGCATCCCGGGGAGAATCGGATTGGAAACGGAAATTTCAGACATTGGACCTGGAGAAACGGCAACTCGGCAACTTTCAGTGGCCATCCATTGCTCTCTTTGGATAGAGGATATCCTTTACTTTACTAAATCGTTATACTTCTTCAGAATCTGGATTTCTTCAAACCAAATATGGAGTTTTCCCCAGTAATTTCTCGTTAATCCCGAATCCCTCTTTCCCGAATCCCAAGATCCGAGTCAATCCGTCCAAAATTCCTTCAGGAGAGTAACCCGAAGCGAACTGAAACGTTGCCTATTCTTCTCAGACCCAGCAAAACGAACCACACCCCATGAATCTTCGAGAGATCGCCAAAATCGCCGGAGTCTCCCACTCCACCGTATCCCGGGCTCTGAGAAACAACCCGCACATCTCAAAGTCTACTCGTGAACGGATCCAGAAGCTCGCAATCGAGCACGGTTACCGCCCCCATCCCACGGTCTCGAAGCTCATGGCCCAACTTCCCCACATCAAGAAACAGGCACGGAGCACCCTGGCCCTGATCACCTGCTGGAAGAATTGGAAAGATGTCCATTTTCTCCAACAAATCTTCAAAGGCATTTCCGAACGGGCCGAGAGTCTCGGGTACAGCCTGGAGGAATTCTCTCTCCATCAATACGAGATGTCGACTCAACGTCTTAACGGAGTCTTGAGGACGCGCAACATCGAGGGCGCGATCATCCTCCCCTTTGGTCGGGACCATCGCGAAATCGAATTGGACTGGGAACATCTCGCCTCCGTCTACATTGGTCGATTCCTCTCTCATCCCGCAATCAACCGAGTCTCGACCAGTTACTACTCCAACATGTTCGCGTTGTTGAACCAGTTAAAATCTCTCGGATATCAGAGGATTGCCCTAGCCCTCACTTCCGAGATGCGACTCCGATCCGAAGACGCCTACATCGCTGCCTACGCTGCCTACCAGCGGGAGTTCCCTCCAGATCAGAGAATTCCCGTTCTCGTGACGACATCCAAACCGGACCCAGACTCTCCAGAGGCCCGCTACGGAACCGTCCGCTATGCCTCTAAATTCGATCCGGAGACCTCTGTCCGTTGGCTGAAGGAATTTCGGGCAGACGCACTGATCTGCAATTCCAGCCCCACCCGAAATGCCTTGTCCATCGGCGGATTGCGAGTCCCGGAAGACCTCGGCTATGCCAGTCTGGATTGTTCCGAGAATGAGCCAGCCATCAGCGGCATCGACCAACTGCCCGAAAAGCTCGGGAGTGCCGCTGTGGACATGGTGACCGCTCACTTACATCGCAACGATTTCGGGATCCCGCAGTCTCCCAAAATCCTCACCCTCCCCGGTCACTGGCACGAGGGTGAAACCGCAGTGCAGCAGGGCTAGATGAGCGCCCGGCGAAATAGCCAGGCTTCCTCGCCACCGAAACACAAGCGTGTCCGCGATTTCGAGGTTTATTCTAGTTATTTCTACAGTGGGGGGTTCCCTTCAGGGGCCCCCTCGACCGTTTCCATAAATCCAAATGGATTTTAAACTGGGTTGGTCGATCGAACAGAACCCCTCCACCCCGCGATGCGGGGTCCCCCTCCCCTGCAAGCAAGGGAGGAGTTCGTAATAGCTCAGTCAAAAAAAGCGGTAGCCCTTCCGGACTACCGCTTCGGTAAAAAATCAAACCTCAAAGAACCGATTCAACTACGGCGGCGACGCATGCCGACAAAGCCCAAGGCGAGAAAACCGGAAATGAGAACGGCGCTCGCAGGCTCTGGGATCGCGCTAGACACGGACAAATTCACTTGGTCAAGACCAAGGAAATCACTCGCTTCCATGTTGTCGGAACGGGAGAATGCGATAAACAAACGGTCTCCCGCAATGTCACTCCCAACAGATCCGATTCCGGTGTAACTTTCCTCCAGGAAAGACGAGGTCGTATTTGCCAAAACTTGTCCCGAGGCTACAATCGTCGCGACTGTGCCATTATCATCATTCGTCGTTGTCGTGAATAGCTGCCAGGAAAATTCATCCCCAGATTCAATTCCAAAGTGGTTAGCCTGCCAAAACGACAAGTCAAAGGTATCCCCTTCGACCAAGTCATAGCCCGTATCTTGGTATGCACCACGATTCGTCGAACCATCTAAACCGATGACAGCGTAATTGTTTCCATCTTTGTTCGGCAAATTGTTATTTCTTTGCAAATAGCGATTATCGAATCCTAAGTCACTGGACAGTGTAGTCGCACCCCCGCCCCACCAATCGGCCGTCGTTTCAAAGCTCCCGTTGTTCACATAATCCGGGGCGGTGCCGTCGATGATCACTTGCGCTTCGCAGAAGCCCGCACCGAACGTCGATACGACCGCCAGTGCACCCAGCAGTCTCGATTTATTCAAAGAGGGAAGAATTTGGGATTTCATCATCATCAATTGTTTTTGGGGGAGAGGTTTTTTTCGGTACTCTCAGAGTCGGTTCTGAGAGGAATGGCTAAATGGTTATAGCTGCGCATCGAAGATTCAACGTTCTTGCAATGCACCAGGTGCAAAACCCGATATTTAGCGAGAGGCTTCCAGCGCCTCGAAGGGGCACAGCAGGACCGAGAAATAGGCCACTTGCGGGCCGTTCTCGAGTCGTAACAGGAGTCGGTTGTAGCCCGGTTTCAGGAGCACCCGCCGGAATCCTTCATCCAGGGTCCACCCCGAGTGCCCGACGTCCTGAAAGACGACCAAATCATTGATCCAAAGCTTCGCCCGATCGTCGCTCGCGACCGCGACCACCACATCCATCGCCGTCTCACAGAAAACTTCCGTATAGGCGAAATAAATGGATCGGTTCAGCTCATCGGGGGGCTTGATGCGAATCGTTCCCGACTGAACAAAACGCCACTCGAGCGGAATCGGCTCACCGGTCATCGGGTGATTTTTCCCCGAATAGGTCGCATCGAGATCAACCACGGTTTCCGGAGGCAGGGAATTCTCGAACTCCCCCTTCCCCCCCGGCAAATCCCACGGTCCAATGATGTACCAGGTGTCGACGAAGATCCACCCCCGGCGGGAAGACTCCATATCGAAGCGACGCCCCGGCAGCGCTTGCTCGAATACGGTCCGTTTCTCGAGCGAGTATCCCGTAGGATTGTTCTCCTCGCGATCCGCCTCGAGAAAAGACGACACATCATACTGCTGATTCAATCCGGCACGACCCGTCGAATCGGCCTCGCCGCCTCCCCCGGCTCCCTCACTATTCTGCCCCAACTGGTAACTTTCCGCCATCAGGGATCGGAGATCCTGCAAGTTCCCCGATTGCCGTCCCTCGTTTGTCCCGGCGACCTCCATCTTGGTCTTGATCTGAGCCCCCTCCGCCAGAGCCGACCTCAGCTCTTCGGCGGTGCGCGTCTCCCCTCCCCTCGCTGACTCCTGCCCGAGGGCCGAATCCAACCGCTTCTCCGCATGACGCGCCATTCGCTCGCTCGCACGGGAGGCCTGATCCAGCGCCTCGTTGAACTCGCGAAACTCTTCACTACTGTTGGGCTGATTCTTCGCGAGGGATTCACTGAGATCCGGACCGGTATCGCTCTCCGGGGCATAGACGCTCTCCCGCGCTTCTTCCAAAGACATTTGCTGGCTCTCCGCCAGTTCCGCCGCTTTGACTTCGAGAAAGGCCTCGTCCAATTCTTCCGTCATCTCCTGCACGGACTCATACAACTCGGCCGTCTCCATCTGCTCGATCTCTTCTTCCGAAGGCAGTTCTTCGTTGCTGAACTCATTGAGGTCTTCCGTCTGTTCCGCGAGCTGATTCTCCAAGGGTTCGGGATTCAAATCGGAAGAATTCACGAAATCCTCCAGATCGCGCAGGTAACTCTCCCCGTCTTCGATCATGGTATTCACCGCCTTCGCCCATCGTTTCATGAGCCGCAGCAATTCCGTTTTCCGCTCACTCTCGGGCAATTCCAACAGGTTCTCAAAGGCCAGGCTAAACGCCTCCCGCACCGCAACCATCGCCGCCACCAGTTCCCGGGCGTTCTCCACCGCAGTTTCGGCTTCGGAGGGCTCTACCTCCTCTTTCTGCGCCAACAACTGCATCTCCCCCACATGCTCGACCGAAAGGTTGTGCAACTCCAGAAGACTGCTCACCAATTCCTGCTGGATCGCCAGAAACCGGGTAATCCTCTGTGCATGCCGCAGGGATACGACCTGCTCCCGCAACGATTCCACCCGGTCCAAAAACTCGTCCCAAATATCCGGCCGCACGAGAGAGCTTTGGCGGACTTCCGCAATGCGCCGGATTTCCTCAACCGAGCGGCGCAGTTTCTTCGCGTTCTCCTTCAGTGTTTCCCGTTCCTTGACCTCGCGATTCCGAGCAATCTCCCGGACCTGCTCCCGGGTCGGCTCGGGCTTCTCCACTTTTACCTTTTTTACGACTTCTCCGTCCTCATTCTCGGCCTCTTCAAAGACCCCCAAAGTCGTTTTACGCAGATCCTCATTCAAATACAGAACGATCGCGAGACATCCCGTCACCACAAGAACGATACAGAAGGAGATCCACAGCGGGCCTTTTTTGTCGAGTGAGGTCATCAGTCGTATTTTTCGTGATAGGTTCTCACCCCGACATTTCTCAAATTCCGGAAACTGAGGGCATCCAGCACTTCGACAAAGCGATAGAACGGCGTGAGTTCGTCCGTATCCAACCGAATTCTCCGATCCGGATCCTCCTGTTCGAGATACCTCAGTTCGTCCAGAAGAACCGAAACGGTCACGGGCTCCCCTTCCCAATAGACCTCTCCCTCCGCGTCGATCGCGATCGCGACCACGGTGTCGTCCGGCGGAACTTCGAGCGAAGATCGGGAAATGGGCAGGTTCAAATGCTCCACCTCTTTCCGGTCCTTCTTCAGCATCGTCGTGACCAGGAAGAAGATCAGCAGCAAAAAGACGCAATCGATCAACGGCGACATGCTCAGCGCCACATCTTCGTCTTCCCCATAGCGGTCTCCGCCCATTATCGATATCCCTCCATGGCAAAATCCTCCACGCCCCGGTGCCGCAGCCTCACGCCCACTTTCTCAAAGCCTTGGAGAGAAAGCGTGTCCAGCGCGTCAATCACCCGCTGCACCGGCACCTCCCGGTCCGTATCGAGGCGGATGGCGATGTTCGTCCCCTGCTCCTCGGCCACCCGCTTCAAATCGGCGGGAAACGACTCCAGGGGTTCGTACTCGATTCCCCGGTCACGCCCCACTCCACTGCCTTTGGCCTTGAGGATATTCCCCTCCGCATCCATCGCGTAAATCACCACCTCGGATTCCGCCACCGAGGCCAGCGCCGAGGTGTAATCCGGCAGCTCCACCGGAATCTGTTTCTCCAACTTCTTCAGCATCGTCGTCACGAGGAAAAAGATCAGCAGGAGGAAAACGCAATCGATCAAGGGAGAGAGATCGACCTCAATGTTCTCATCCGTTCGACGCTTGGCCCGGAAACGACGAATGGTCGCCACTCTCGACGAATTGCCGGTGGTCAATAAGAGGCCTGGTCGCCGGGTGGACATGGAAGCCATTCCTCGCGGAGATCAGTCTTCCGACTCCGTTTCCTCTTCCGGGTGCAACCAGGGCGACATCAGCACATCGACCGACTCTTCCAGACGAATGCCGAAGCTGTTGATCTTCGACTTGAAGTAATGATAACTCGCCAAAGAAGGAATCGCGATGATGAGGCCCAAGGCCGTCGTGATCAGCGCCTTTCCAATCGAACCGGCGAGGACTGAGGCATCTCCGGTGTCTCCCATCAGCGCTACCTTTTGAAACGACTCAATCATGCCAATGATCGTCCCCAAGAGCCCCAGCAGCGGCGAAATTGTCGCGACCACGGCCAGAGGATAAGTCCGCTGATGCTGCTTGTTCACCGCGCGGGAAATCATGTCGGTGACCCCGAACGACAAAATCTCAAACGGAATATGAGTGTGGGTTGCGATATAGGAGCCGATCTTCGCCAAGACGCTCTTATTCTTCCTGCAGGCGCGGTCAATCTGGTTGAAATCCGACTGCACCGAGCTCTTGCGCAAAGTCTCCTCCAATCGCTTCGGGATAAAGTTCGCCCGGCGAACAACGATTAATCTCTCCAGGAAGAAAACGACTCCGAAAAATCCGACAGCCAGGAGAACCAGTGAAGTCACACCACCCTTGAGGACCTCGGCCGCCCAATCGATTGAAGCCACCGCCTCAAGATCTCCTTCTTCAGATGCCGTCTGCGCCGAAACGGACACTTGGCCCAGAAACGAAAACAAGAGCAGAAAAAGAGAGAGAAAGAATCGCTGAGGCATGGGATTATGTGCTGGGAAATGAGTAAGAAAAAATAGAGAGCGATCAGAGCCGCTCCTTCTATATGGATTACTATATCGTTATATTACAACTCCAAAAGGGCTTTTGTAGATCGGTAACTTAGCCCAATTGCTCCGGAAGAGACATCTTTCCGGCCAAGGATAAGATCCACGGTATCAACGCGGACCTCCCCGAAAAGAGGGTTCGTTTCTGCCTTCTGATCGAGATGGTCAACTAGAGAACCAGAGGCGTCGATGACTCATCGACGGCGTCGTGATGCCTCCAAAAGACTCCACGATGACCGGACTTCTCCCACAGTTGGAGGAGGTTTTTCTAACTCTCAGCCTCATCCCCGAAATTCGGTCTTCCCCAATGAATAACCTAACAGGAATAGCAGGCTACGAAGTGATCTCGCAGCGATGCAAATCGGATTTGGACGAGTTGGAGGCGGTTCTGGAGAGGGAGCCTGAGAGATGCCCTTACTGCGCGGCCCCGGGGCCGCGCAGTAAGGGCCGTTATCTTCGGAAGGTGCGTCATCGAAGTGGTTATGTTCGTTCAACTTTTTTGTTGGTGCACACCCGCCGTTTCTGGTGCTGGAGGTGCAAGCGGAGTTTCCTTCCCACGCTTCCGGGCATCCGTCCTTATCGCCAGAGCTCGGAGCTCTTTCGCAAGGAAGTCCACCAGCGCCACGAAGACGGGATCTGCGCGAGCACTTTGGCCAAGAGGGAGCGAATCGGGCAGGCTACGGTCGAACGGATTTATCACCAGCACACCGAGCTGGAGGTGCGCAAACGTTCCAACCGGGATTGCCCC
Source organism: Puniceicoccus vermicola (assembly GCF_014230055.1). NCBI lineage: Bacteria > Pseudomonadati > Verrucomicrobiota > Opitutia > Puniceicoccales > Puniceicoccaceae > Puniceicoccus > Puniceicoccus vermicola. Next base: position 10,417 of record NZ_JACHVA010000078.1, read on the forward strand.
CGGATGCTCGGAATCGACGAGCATACCCTGGGCAAAAAGAACCGCTTTTGCACCACCTTCTGCGACCTCGGCAACAATCGGGTCTTCGAGGTCAGGCCCGGTCGCAGCGAAAAGGAGCTCTC
>NZ_JACHVA010000079.1 GCF_014230055.1 Puniceicoccus vermicola
GTAGATGCTATGAGCGGATCCGAGGGATCTGCTTTTCTTGGGGCCTCTTCTTTCGGATACTAAACAGGCCCGGGTTAAGAGGACCCGGACCTGAAAAAATGAACCTGAAAGAAAGATTCAAAAAATGAAGTTATACATGGCGCTGGAACTGAGCAATACTAAATGGAAGCTGGCCTTCTCGACGGGAGAGAAGATACGGCTGATCACGATCGAGGCTCGTGATCAGTTGGCCTTTCAATCGGCCCTGAAGGCGACTCGGGACAAGTGGCAGCTAGGCGAAGACATTGAGGTTTTCAGTGTCTACGAAGCGGGCCGGGACGGTTTCTGGATCCACCGCTGGCTGGAGGGGTTGGGGATCAACAACGTCATCGTTGATCCCGCCAGCATTGAGGTGAACCGCCGCAAACGCCGAGCCAAGACTGACCGCCTGGACGCCAAGGCCTTGCTGCGTCAGCTGATTCGCTACCACGGCGGTGAGCATACGCTCTGGTCTGTCGTGCGCGTGCCGAGCGTGGAGCAGGAAGACCTGCGTCGGCGCGAGCGAGAGATCAAGCGACTGAAGAAGGAGATCGGTGCGGGCACAGCCCGGATCAAAAGCCTGCTTGTTTTGCATGGACTTCGCCTCGATTCACTTAGCAAGCTCGATACACGGCTCGATTCGCTGCTCGGTTGGGACAACCGCCCCCTCCCGGAACATATACGCAGCGAGATCGCCCGCGAATACGAACGCGTGGAGTTTGCCCGCACCCAACTCAAGGCTCTGGAACGTGCGCGGACTGCCCGAATCGCAAAGCCCCAAACAAAGGCCGAGCGACAGGCCCACAAGCTCACCCGGCTCAAGGCCGTTGGCGTCATCAGCGCCATGACCTTAAGCGAGGAGTTCTTCAGCTGGCGAGAGTTCCGCAACGTCCGGCAAGTCGGCGCCTGCGCCGGTCTGGATGGCTCCCCCTACGACAGCGGCGACAGCAAGAACGAACAAGGCATCAGTAAAGCCGGCAATGCCAAGGTCCGGGCCCTGATGATCGAGCTGGCCTGGTCGTGGCTGAGGAACCAACCCCAGTCGGATCTGGCCAAATGGTTCGACAACAACTTCGCCAGGGGAAAACGCAGCCGAAGAATCGGCATCGTCGCTCTGGCGCGCAAGCTACTGGTGGCTCTGTGGAAGTACTTGGAAAAAGACGAACTCCCCGCTGGGGCTCTCCTCAAAGAGACTGCCTGAGAACTTTTACCAATCAAACTATCTGAGCTTTATCTGACTTTGGTGGATTGATGGCCCGTTTCGATGCTGGAGATGGTAAATCCCACTCGTTCTTGTAGATTGGCGTCATCATGAAACCGCATATTCAAGCCTGCGATCAGGCGTATTTGGCATCAGGTGACCGGCTAGACCGGCACGGATAGAAGTTGGTCCCGAGGGCTACATAGCCCCGGATACTCAAATGCGGAAACCACTAAGATCAATCGCTCAAAATAAACATAACATTATCGCGATTATGACTTGACCCATAAATCACCATAGAAGCATCGACGTTTCGTCGATGAGGTTTGATGGCGGGCTCCGACCGGTTTGGGCGGCTTCGGTCATCCGCGAAGCGCGGATGCTATGGGATGGAGCGACTTCGCCTTAGACTCTCCCGGAAAGCACTTCCTTCTCGTAAGTGCGGACGTCTTTCATCCAATCGGTGTCGAGGGGGACGCCGCTCCGACGGCAATGCTCATTCCAGACTTCGCTCCAGGGGAGAGACTTGGTCGCTTCCAGCAGGGCGAGACGGCCGGTGTAGTCTCCCTCGGCTTCCAGCTTGCGCAGCTCGTCGGTTGGCTCGAGGAGGGCGAGAAGGAGGCTCTTTTGGCTGGCGCGGGTGCCGATGACCCAAGCGGCGATGCGGTTGATGGAGGCATCGAAAAAGTCGAGTCCGATGTGGGTCCGATCCAGGGCGTCGCAGCGGACGATCTCTTCGAAAATCGCTTTCGTCGGATCGTCGAGGAGGACGACGTGGTCACTGTCCCAGCGGACGCCGCGGCTGACGTGGGTCAAGAGGCTGGGAACAAATTGAAGAGCGCTGGAGATCTTTTCGGCAATCGATTCAGTCGGGTGGAAATGACCCGCATCGAGGCAGAGGCAGATTTGGTTCTTCACCGCGTAGCCGAGATAAAATTCGTGGCTGCCAACCGTGTAACTCTCGACACCGATTCCGAAGAGTTTGCTCTCCACAGCGTCAATATTCCACTCTTTGGAGACGTCCGCTGCGAGGACCGTGTCGAGACTCTCTTCGAGCCTCTGACGGGGAGCGGCGCGGTCGACCGGCACGTCCTTGTAGCCGTCGGGAATCCAGATGTTGGTCACGACGGGATTCCGGAGTTCTTCTCCGATGTCGGCGGCGATTTTGCGGCAGGCGATGCAGTGGTCGATCCAGTATTGGCGGATGCGGGAATCGGCGCTGCTCAAGGTGAAGCCACTTTCGGCCATCGGATGGCCGAAGCAGGTGGGATTGAAATCGAGCCCGAACTGCTGCTCCTTCGCCCATTCGATCCAAGGGCGGAAATGCTCGCTTGTCAGCTCAGTTCGGTCGGGAATTTCGGGGGCATCGGCGTAAATCGCGTGGAGATTCAGGCGCTTGGCACCGGGAATCAGCGATCCGGCTTTGTTCATGTCGGACCGGAGCTCCTCGGGTGTGCGGGCCCGGCCCGGATAATTCCCGGTCGCAGCGATCCCGCCGCTATCGCCCGTGCTGCCTTCGAAGCCGTTTACGTCGTCTCCCTGCCAGCAATGCAGCGAAATCGGGGTCTTGGCCAAGGTCTGGAGTGCTTGTTCCGTGTCGACGCCGAGGGCGGCGTAGCGTTCGAGAGATTCAGGGTATGACATCGGTGTCACTTTTGCGGGTGGATCTTCATTTGACAAGGGAAAAAGAGTGGTTTTTCCGGCGCGGATTGGCGGTGGGGCCAGGCGAAGGAGATTTGTTCTTCAGACACTGGGTCGAAGCGGAGTCTTTTTGCACTTTGTGAGTTCCTGAGGATTTTTCCCGCGTCATCCCTCCGGCGCTGAAAGGGCTCCTCCTTTCGGCTCTCATCTTTACTCTTTCCGGGAGGAGAGTCTTTCGTCAGAATCGTGGTCATGAAAATTCATCACTTTCTTTTCCTTCCCGCAGTTATGTTCCTTCTTTCCTGTGGAGGGGAGAAGGGATCCGATTCGGGCGCGAACGGGGACGACGAAACTTCGACGGTCGACAAGGTCGCAGACTCCGTGAAATCGGCTGGGGATACGGCCGCTGAGTGGACTCGATCGGCGGGGAACTGGATGACCGAGAAGTGGGATTCGATCAAATCATCTTCAGCGGAGAATACGGAGAAGGTGAAAGAGTCTCTTGATGAGCTTACGGACCAGCTGAATCAGCAGATTGCGTTGGCCCAGGATAAAGCCACAGAACTTTCAGGAGCCGCGAAAGTTCAGATGGAGAAGGGAATTCAAGGACTGAAGAGCGCCCGGAATGAGATCGCCGATGCCGGGTCACGGGTGGCGGATGCTACCAGCGAACAGTGGCCAGCGATCCAGAAAGAGGTCGCCGAGGCCTGGAAGCAGGCCGGTGAATCCATGCAGACGATCTGGAGTGCCGCCGTTGACGGTTCCGATGAAACGGCAAAAGACGACTCGGTGAGTAGCCCTCCCGCGGCGGAATAGGATCTGCCGTCCCCCGGGGATTCTCTTTGATTCGAGATCTGACCGATCAAATCTCGGAAGGTGCCTTCGCCGATTAGCTCGCTTTGCGAGAGGAAATCTGAAGGGCTTCGGAGAGAGCCTGACGGAGCCCGAGTAGATTTTCGTTATCGATCGTCATATCCTGATCGATGCTTTCGATATAGAAGGTATCGTTGGCGATTCCGTTCTCGGTCGCGATGCGGGCGAAGGTGATGTCGAACTGGTGATCGGTTATGATTTTCGAGAGGTTGTAGAGGAGACCGAGGTTGTCGGTCGCCTGCACCTCGATGATCGTCCGCTTGAGCGAGAGTTCGTGGTAGACGTTGACCACCGGCTCAAGTCGGACCGGGAGGTGTGCCGGAGTCTTGCTGAAGAATCCGGAGCTGAACCTCTTGGTTTCCTTCTCAATCAGTTCGAGTAGATCCTGTCCATCGATGAGGGCGGACCGGACGTGCTCTTCAAATTTGTTTTGAATGGCGAGGTCTTCGACGAGTCCACCGTTCGGGCCGACGACATAGAAGGTGTCGATGGCAATATGATCGGACCGGGTAATCGCCTTGGTGCTGAGGATGTTCATCCCGCAGACACTGAGGGCGCCAGCGAGTTTGTAGAAAAGTCCGGCGCGGTCCCACGTGACGACGTTCACGACTGAGAGACCTTGTTCTTTATTATCCTGCCAGTCGATAATCGGCGCGAGGGCACCGACGGATTCGGCACTCTGGATGCGTGCGAGGAGATCGTGAACCATGCGCAGGTGAAGTTCCACATCCTCCAGAGAGTTGTGGGCGAAATAGCGATCAGGTAGCAGATTGAAGTGGGCCTCAAGCTCGTCCTTGGACAGATCCTGGGCGATGGGCCGGCTCAGTAGATCTTTCTCGATCATGATCCGGTGCTCCTGTTCGTCTTCCACGGCATCCTGACCGCTCTCGAGGACTTCGAGCGTGCGGTGGTAAAGCATGTCGTGGAGAGATTGCTTGTAGCTGTTCCAGAGGCTTTCCGACGTGCCCCTCGCATCACAATAAGTGTGCGTGTAGAGGTACGAGAGCTGGGCCTTGGTTTCGGTAAGGTCGGCAAATGACTGAATCGTAGCGGGGTCATCGAGATCAAACTTCTGCCAGAATCGTGCCATTTCCATATGGTTTTCGATAATGAACAAAATTTGACGCTGTTGTGCCGCCGAGATCCCCATGTCTTCGAGGATGGGTTTGGCCATGATGACCCCCCGCCAATCGTGACCTTTGATGCCGTCCGCCTTGCCGATGTCATGCAGGAGAAGGATCAAATAGAGGAGAGTGGGGTGTTCGGTTTTTCGAATGGCTTCGAGATATCCGGTAAAGGGTCGCTCGTTTTTCTGAAAAACCTCATCGAGGTGGAGAATGGTGTCGAGGGTATGGATGTCCGCAGTGTAGCGGTGGAAAAACTCGTGCTGCACGAGGCAGGTCAGTCTTCCAAATTCGGGAATGAGGTGCCCCAGAACCCCGAGTTCATGCATTTTCGCAAGGATCGGCTGCACGTGTCCTGCTTCTTGCAAGATGGCCCGGAAGCAATTCTGCAGTGGGGTGGGCCAGGGATGGTCGATGATGAGGAGGTAGTAGCTCTCCTCGATCAGACTCTCCAGGTCGATGTGAAGATGAGCCTTATGCTGCTGGGCGATGCGGAAGACGCGGATCAGCCGAAGCGGGTCCTCTTCAAAAATTTTATCGTGGTCCGGGGTGAGGATGCCTTCTTGGAGGGTGAACCCGTCGATGTGGCGTTGGGGGTGGTGCCGCCTCGATTCGATGGCTTCCCGGAGGCCGAAATGGTCGGACCGGATTGGGAGGTTGCGCCGGAGAATGCGGTCCTCGACGTAGTGGGCGGTATGGAGAATGTTTTTGGCGTGACCGTAGTAGTCCCGCATGAAGGCCTCGACCCTTTCGAAAATTCCTTCCTGCGGATAGCCGAGATTTTTGGCGATGACGGGCTGGCGCTCAAGAGTGAGGACATCCGTCGCCCGATTGGCCAGAAAGTGAAGTTCGATCCGAACTTTGAGGAGGAAACTGTAGGATTCGACGAAGGCGTCGGCGCGTTCCTGGGTGAGGATTTCCTTCCGGACGAGGGTGCCCAGGTCCTCTGCATCGTACTTGATCCGGCTCATCCAGAGAGCGTTCTGATAATCGCGAAGCCCACCGACACCGTTTTTGATGTCCGGCTCCTGCATGTAAATGGAGTCACCGGATTTCCGGCGGCGCTGTCGCTGAGACTCGATTTGGCTCTCGATATATTCTTCGGGGTTGCGGTTGTGATAGAGAGGCCGGAACTTGCGGAGGAATTTGCGGAACGGGGTGGGATTTCCGCAAACGAAACGGCTCTCCAGCATCGCGTTCTTTGACTTGGACTCCGCGACCACCTCGTCGAGGGCCTGTTTCAGGTTCCGGCTGGAGTGCCCGACCTTGAAACCCAGATCCCAGAGCGGGTAGAGGATTTCCTGAGTGAAGACCTCTTGGAACTCGTCGAGCCGCGCGTTCTTCCGCTTCCCGGGGTAGAGGAGGAGGATATCGATATCGCTGAATGGGCAGAGCTCGCAGCGACCATATCCGCCGAGGGCGATCAGAGCGACTTGATCGACGCAGTCGCTGAACTCCTCTTTGGTGATCTTCTGGGCAGCATCAAAAATCTCGGAAAGGAGGACATCGAGAACGATGGCCCCGGTCTCAGCGACTCGCAGCCCCGTATCCCCCTTGCGGTGGTAGCGCTCGATCATCATCCGCTCGAGGCGGTAGAATTCGCGGTAGGATTCCGTGCGCTCTTCCCGGGAAGGGATTTCGCCATCGTAATGAATCCGAGTCGCTGCGTGCGCTCGGACTCTTCGAAACAGCGGATCCTCCAAAATCTTCATACCTAACCTATACAGCGGTGCGATGCGCCTCCCGTCAACCCAGCTTCGAGGAAACGCGGATTCGTCGCGTATTCCGTGGGGAAATTCCTCACTTCATTTCGAGATATTCGAACTTGAGGTAGACTCTCCAAGTATTGCCCCGGCCCCAGAATCGAATGTTGTCCTCAATGAAGTCTCTCTCGTCTTCCTTCGGCATCGGTAAGTAGTCCTGCGATCTTCCGGGAAGAGTGGAGCTGCGCAGGTTTGGCCGGGAGCGCGGGTTGTCGCGGATCCGCCGCATGGCCTTCACGCGAGCGCTTTCCAACGCGTCCGTAGGGGTGGAGCCAAAGCCCACGACCATCTCGAGGACGCGTTTTGTGTCCGGTGGCTCGTAAATCTGATGCTCAATGTCGAGGATGCAGTATTCCTCGTCGTCTACATTCCCGAGCGAGACGTTTTTCACCTTAAAGACGCCATTGCGGGCGACCTTCCACGATTTGATCATCGCCGCTCGTTCCGCGGTCTCCGGGTTCGTCCCGAAAGCGAGGATCTCTTCGTTGATGGTCTTGTTGGGGGCGAAGGCATCGACTTCGTCGACGATCGCACTCTCGTCGGCCAGTAGGGATCCGGAAGCAAAAGAAAGGACCGCTGTGAGGTAGATTGGAATAATCCTGCGGAAATGCATGATCCCAAAATACGGGGACATCGGTTCAGAAACCAAATCAAATGTTCGGTTTTTTGAGAGGATTGTTCACTGGAAGTTGTGCTTTCATGGGAATTGTGCGATTCCCTTAATCATGATTTTACAGGGCATTGCCTCCAGCGTCCCTTCCGCAAGTTTTTCGCAGTCCGACTGTTGGGAAATTTTGAGGAACAGTTCGAGTTTTCTTGCCTTGAAGGGGAGGTCTCAACGGTTGCTTGAGAAAGTCCTGAATGGAGAGAACGGGATCGAGAAACGTCATTTTGCCATGCCCGAGGTGGAGCGTCTCTTCGATTTGGATGCGGAGACACTGAATCGGGGGTTTGAGCGGGAAGCGCCGAAGCTCGGCAAGAACGCGCTTGAGAAAGCGATGAACGATGCGGGGGTCGCGCCCGGTGAGATTGACGCACTGCTCACCTGCACCTGCACCGGGTATCTCTGTCCGGGGATCTCCAGTTATGTCGCCGAGCAGATGGGGATGCGCTCGGATATTTTCCTCTCGGATATGGTCGGCCTTGGCTGCGGTGCCGCAGTTCCCATGCTGCGGCAAGCCGATGCCCTCGCCCGGGCGAATCCATCGATGACCATTGCTTGTGTCGCCGTCGAGATCTGCTCTGCCGCATTCTATCTCGATGACGATCCCGGCGTGTTGATCAGCCTCTGCCTCTTTGGTGACGGGGCCTCGGCGACGATTTGGAAAGGCGGCGACGCCGACGCGTCAGGGGTTCGTTGCAGTCATTTCGATACCCTGCACCTTCCCGAATATCGGAACCTCCTCCGGTTCGAAAATTCGGGCGGCAAACTCAAGAACCGGCTCGACCGGGCTGTTCCGGAAAAGGCCTCCATTGCCGTAAAGACTCTTTTCGACCGCCATGGAGATCCAGAGGTGGACATCGTTTCCCATGCCGGCGGACGCGATGTGCTTGAGGAGATTTCAAAAATCCTCGGTGCCCCCGACCTCTCGCCCTCCAGGGAAGTTCTGAGACAATACGGAAACATGAGCAGCCCTTCGGTTCTCTTTGCTTTCGAAGATTACCTGCGCGCCCGCCCCGACGAGCCCTTCCACGCCTGGGCGACCTCCTTCGGGGCCGGCTTTGCCTGTCACTCCTGCCGCTTCGATCGGGAATAGGTAGTGGCGGCCGTCGGTCGAGGAGGGCGCTAAAGCAACCCTCCCACAGTGGGGCATGGCTTCAGCCTTGCCCGCGCGTTTGCTGACAACGCTCATTTACGGCGCGGGGTGGCACAGCTGAAGCTGTAAGCCCTACGTCGGAAGTACCCGATTAGCTTCAGATGCGCGGTCTAGGTCTCTTGAGGATGCCGAAAACGCCAAAGGCTTCGTAAGTCGTCGATCATTCAGGTGTCTGGAATTCTCCAAGAACCCTGCAATCGAGGAGGGCGCTAAAGCAACCCTCTCCACAGTGGGGCATGGCTTCAGCCTTGCCCGCGCCCTCGCTGACAACGCTCGCTTCCAGCGCGGGGGTGGCACAGCTGAAGCTGTCGCCCTACGTCGGAGTACCCGCTCAGCTTCAGCTGCGCGGCCGGGGTCCCTTGAGGATGCCGAAAACGCCAAAGGTTTCGTCAGTCGTCGATCATTCGCCGTCCGCGATTAAGCAATCACCATTCGGCTCTCTCCCCCTCAACCCCCGTTTCGGTGAAAGGAAACCAGATACTCCAGATTGCCATCGGTTCCGGCTAGGGTGGACTCGGCCTTTTCCAGGATCTGGCATCCGAGAAGCTCGGTTTGGGCGAAGTCCATGACCTCTTCGAGAATTCTCTGCCGCACGGCCGGGTCGCGGATGATTCCTTTGCCGCGGTCCGCTTCTTCCCGGGTCGCTTCAAATTGCGGCTTAACCAGGGTGATGAGGAGTCCGTCGTCCTTGAGACGTGGCCATACTGAAGGAAGGACCTTTTTCAGGGAGATGAAGGAGAGGTCCATCACGATCCAGTCATAGGTGAGGTGGGGGAGTTCCGTTTCCGGGAGCGCGGAGGCGTGGAGGCGCTCGTGATTGGAAACGCGAGGATCCAGGCGCAGCTTTTGGTGCAGCTGGGCGCGGCCCACGTCGATACAGGTCGAGTGGATGGCTCCTCGCTGGAGGGCGCAATCTGTAAATCCTCCCGTCGAGGCGCCAACATCGAGGATGGTTTTGCCCTGGGGGTCATAGCCGAATTGGTCGAGGAAACCTGCGAGCTTTTCTCCGGCACGGCTCACGAATCGAGGGGGTTGCTCGATCTCCAGATCCAGATCCTCGGGAAATTCTTTTCCGGGTTTATCGAGGATGGTAGTGCCGGTTCTCACTTTTCCGGCGAGAATCATTCCCCGGGCCTGATTGCGGCTTTCACAGAGGCGGCGGGCCAGAAGGAGCTGGTCGAGACGAACTTTTTTACCGGATGCAGACATGGATTTTCGGAAAAGAATCGGGGCCTTGCGGGACGATGCCAAGGAAAACCGCTTGCTTTCCCTAAGCCCCTTCCACTACTCCGAGAGGGAAGTTTGGAGATGAATTCTGAGGAAAGCATAGATCTCGACCGCCTTTGCGTTTTAGCAAGGCTGTCCCTGGAGCCCGAGGAGAAGGAAAAACTCGGGCCGCAACTGGCCCGAATCATCGGCTACGTCGAACAGCTCAAAGAGGTGGACGTGGACGGTGTTGAGCCCATGGCCCACGCCATCCCGCTGGAGAACGTGCTCCGCAAAGACGAGGCCGCGGAGCTCGTCGACCGCGAGACCTACCTGCGGAATGCCCCGGATTCCCGAGCTCACCAAGTGGTGGTCCCCCCAGTGATCGAAGGATGAGTGCTTCCGAACTCAACGCCAAGACGGCGGTCGAGCTGGCAAAGCTTCTGGCCGACGGTGAAATTTCCAGTGTAGACCTGACCACGGCCTGCCTCAATCGCATTGAGGCAGTGGACGGGTCCGTGAAGGCCTTCCTCAGCGTCGACCGCGAGGATGCTCTCGCTCAGGCACGCGCCAGCGATGAGCGCCGTGCTCAAGGGAAAAGCCTTGGGCCGCTCGACGGCATTCCGCTGGCCCTAAAGGACATCGTTGCCGTCACTGGGCAGCCGCTGACCTGCGCGAGCAAGATGCTCGAGAATTTTGTCAGTCCCTACGACGCGACGTCGGTCGAGAAACTGAAGGCCGCGGGCGCGGTCCTCTTCGGTCGGCTCAATATGGACGAGTTTGCCATGGGATCGTCTACGGAGAATTCCGCCTTTGGCCGCACCCATAACCCCTGGGATCTCGACCGAGTGCCGGGTGGATCCAGTGGGGGCAGTGCTGCTTCCGTCGCGGCAGCGGAAACCATTCTCTCGCTCGGGAGCGATACCGGTGGTTCCATTCGGCAACCGGCAGCCTTCTGCGGAACGGTTGGGCTCAAGCCGACCTACGGCCGTATTTCCCGCTTTGGACTGGTCGCCTTCGCTTCCTCGCTGGATCAGATCGGGCCCTTTACCCGTTGCGTCGAGGATGCCGCGCTTTTCCTCGATGCCGTCTGCGGTCACGACCCGAAGGACTCGACTTCGCTGCCTGACCAGAAGACGGACTTTCTCGCAGGAATGGCCTCGCTCAAGGATCGGAAATGGAAGATCGGAGTGCCCAAGGAATTCCTGGCCGAGGGGCTTGATCCTGAAGTCCGGGCGTCGGTCGAGTCGGCGATCGAGTTCTACGAAGGGCAGGGGTGCACCGTGGAAGAGGTTTCCCTCCCGCACTCCTCCTACGCCGTTCCGGTCTACTACATCCTCGCCACCGCCGAGGCATCTTCGAACCTCGCCCGCTATGATGGCATTCGCTACGGTCACCGTTCCGAAGAGGCGAAAGACGGGATCGAGCTTTACTACAAGTCTCGCGGAGAAGGTTTTGGAGAGGAAGTGAAACGCCGAATTATGCTCGGCACCTACGTGCTTTCCAGTGGGTATTACGATGCCTACTACCTCCGCGCACAGAAGGTCCGGTCCTTGATCCGGAAGGATTTCGACGATGCCTTTGCCAAAGTGGATTGTCTCATCGGCCCGGCAACTCCGACCGTGGCATTCCGAGCTGGGGACAAAGTCGACGATCCGCTCTCCATGTATTTGAGCGATGTCTACACCATTTCGGCCAATCTTGCCGGCCTGCCCGCGATGTCAGTCCCTTGCGGACTTTCTTCCGAGGGATGCCCGATCGGGATGCAGATCATTTCTCCGGTTCTCCAAGAGGCGGAAATGCTCGCCGTGGCCAAGAAATTTGAAGATGCCCATGAGTTCTCCGGGATTGTCGCCCCGGACTCAGCAAAGGGAGGCGCCTCATCATGAAGTACGAAGCAGTCATCGGTCTCGAGGTTCACGTTCAGCTCAAGACCGCCTCGAAAATGTTTACCTCCGTGCCTTATCGGTTCGGCGAAGAGCCAAACAGCCTCATCGACCCCGTCGTCATGGCGCTTCCAGGCAGTCTGCCGGTTATTAACCGGGAAGCGGTCGCCAAATCGGTGCAGGTCGGGATATTGCTCGGATGCGACATCGCCAAGACCTGTAAGTGGGACCGGAAGAACTACTTCTATCCGGACTCTCCCAAAAACTATCAGATCTCCCAGTACGACCAGCCGCTCTGCCTGAACGGTTCCGTCGAGATCGAGGTTGCCGGACCCTCGCGTTCCGAGGAAGGGCCGCACCGGAATGTGCAGTTGACCCGGATCCATCTCGAAGAGGATGTTGGGAAGCTTACGCACTTCGACCGCGACAGCCTCGTGGATTACAATCGCGCCGGGACGCCGCTCATCGAGATCGTCACCGAGCCGGATATTTATTCCGCCGACGAAGCCTTTGCCTTCCTCACCGCACTACGCCGGATCCTCGTTTATGCGGGGATTTCCGACTGTGACATGGAGAAGGGACAGCTGCGCTGCGACGCCAACATCAGTATTCGTCCAGTCGGTAGCGAAACCTTGGGGACTAAAGTCGAACTGAAGAATCTCAATAGCATCAGTGGCGTCCGCAATGGCGTCGCTTACGAGATCGCTCGCCAGAAACAGGTCCTCTCCGAGGGCGGATCACTGGTGCAGGAAACCCGCCGTTGGGATGCCGACCGAAATATGACCACCTCCATGCGGACCAAGGAAGAAGCGCACGATTACCGCTACTTCCCCGATCCCGACCTCATGCCGGTTTCGGTGAGTGAGGAATGGAAAGCCGAGCTTGCCAAGGACCTTCCGGAGGTTCCCTTCGACCGCCAACGTCGCTACCAGGAAGACTTTGGGCTCCCGTACTCTAGTGCTTCAGTTCTGATCTCCGACCGCATGCTGGCCGATTTCTTTGAGTCGGCGGTCACCACCGGAGGCAGCCCCGCACTGTTGGCCAATTTTGTCGTCAACGACCTGAGCCGCGAACTCTCGGCCGGGGAAGAAGGTGTCGACCTATCCAATTGCAAGGTAGAGCCTGCAGGCTTGTCCGAATTGGTGAAGTTGGTTGAGGAAAACGTCATCTCCAACCAGATCGCTCGCGAGGTTTTGAATGAAATGTTGGCAAACGGCGGATCCCCACGCCAGATCGTCAAGGACAAGGGCCTTGAGCAGTCCTCCGATGAGGGCGAACTCGAGACTCTCTGCCGCGAAGCGATCGCTGCCAACGAGAAGGCCGTCAACCAATACAAGGAAGGCAACGCCAAGGCCATCAACGCCGTCAAGGGCTACGTCATGAAGGCCACCAAAGGCAAAGCCAACCCCAAGGTCGTCAACGACCTCATCGAGAAATTGGTCAACGAGTAGGATCGGACGAGCTTTCGCTGGGGAATCTGATCGGGGAACGTCGGCTCGGCCGTTCTCGCATGACTTGAGTCGTGCGAATTCCTTGGTCCTCAGGAAGCCTCCGGCGTGAGGCCAAGCGTTGACCCCGTTGATTTCGGTTGTCGATAGCTCTGCTATCGGGTAGCTTTTCGGATCGTGAGAACGATCCTCTATATTCACGTCCTTATACGATTGTCTGCCTGTGCAGTGTTTGTCGCTGGCGTTTACAAATTCGGTCTAATCTGGCGTGAACTGGCCTTGTTGATGCGCATTGCCGGGGCGAAGAAGGAGCGGTCGGAGTTGCTGGGCGAAATGCTGGATACCAGCCAATATCGTGAAGCAACTTATCAGCTTTTGTATTCTCCCCTGTTTTTAATGGTTCTTGGGGTGCTTCTGTTTTTGGGGGTGAGAGTGGTCACCCGAATGATCATCGGAAAGAAGGAGATGCACACGCTTCTCGAGCTCGACTCGAAGAATGGATTGGAGAGCAGATCTTAGTATCTGGTGAGCTGAAATGAATGACTAACGAAGACGAAACCCACCTCAATAGCCTCGCGGTGGCTCACTACGTAGTGGGGGGCTTTATGGTTCTCTTTGCCTGTATCCCCTTGATCCACATGACGGTTGGGTTGGTCTTGATTCTGGGGGGAGGCGAAATGGTCAATTCTGACGGGGAAATGCCGCCTCCATTTTTCGGATGGTTGTTCTTTTCGGCAGGGCTCCTTTTCTTTCTGCTGGGGCAGGCCGTGGCCGTCTCGATCATCCTTTCCGGTCGGTATCTCAAAAGGCGAAAAAATTACCTATTCTCCTTCGTCTTAGCGTGTATCGCCTGCACTTCCGTGCCCATCGGGACCGTCTTGGGTATTTTTACCATCATCGTCCTTTCACGCGAGTCGGTGAAAGCGATTTATGAGAGTGGACGGAACCTCGAAAATCAAATTCAGTAATATTTTAAAAGTATGACCGAAAATCAAAATAAGAAGTGGACGTGGTCCTCGCTGCGTTTGTGGGTTGTGTTGACGGGCTTGGCGGCCGTGATCGCGTTGCTGTTTGCCTTTGGGATGGCGATTCTTGGTCTCATCGTTTTGGGCGTTCTTGTCGTATTAACGGTGATCGTCGCAATCGCGTATGCATTGAAGAAGAAGTTTCAACACCGCAAGAATTAGAACGCAGCGTCCGAATCGGGACCGAAATGAGTGGAGTTTGTTTCGCGGGAACCGTTCCCTCTCTTCCAGCCTAAATATTCACCGCACCATTAGAATTAAATGCACACCATAGCCTTCATCAATAACATCGGCGCTGAGGAGTGGATGATCTTCTCGCTGGCTGCATTCATCATCGTGGTGCCTTTTTGGCAAATTTTTCGGCGAATCGGATGGCCTCCAGCCCTGTCGTTGGCGGCCCTGATCCCCGGTGTTGTCATCATTCTCCTCTTTGCTGTCGCATTTGGACGCTGGCAGGTTCGGGATCGGTAGCCGGATCCCGCGAAGTTTGCGTGGGAAAGCTTACTGCTCGATCTCTCTCCCGTAACGAGGGAGAATCGGCTGTTTAATAACCGAGCGCGAGGCCTTCTCTTCGAGGGTCAGCGGCGCCTTCGAGCCAGCCGTCGCTTCCGATGAGAATCGCTTGTACCGAGCCTGCGGCTTGTGCGTCCACGACCGGAAATCCTTTTGCGGTAAGAGCTGCGCGCAAAGATTCATTGCGGTAGAGTGGAGATTCCAACTCCGGTGTGCCGTTGCGGGAGATTACCCTTGGGGCGTTGACGGCCTCTTGTAGGCTAAAATCGAAGACAATGGTATTGAGGACGGCATTGAAGACGACTCCAATGATGCGACTTCCGCCGGGAGATCCGATGGCGAGAAACGGTTGATCCTCCTTGAGGACAATCGTTGGGCTCATGCTGGATCGAGGTCGCTTGGAACCGAGTGATTGAGCAGCCTCACCGAGCGCGGTTCGGCGGGGGAGGAGTCCGGCGGTAGGGCGGTTGGCCACCAAGGTGCCATCTTTGTTGGTCGCTCGACTGCTGAAGTCGGTCAACTCGTTGTTGAGCAAAAATCCCCGTCCGGGAACCGTGATTGCCGATCCGAAATGCTGTTCGATGGTCGAGGTGATCGAGGCGACGTTGCGATCTTTATCGACCACGCAGAAATGGGTGGTGGTGGGGCTCTCCGGTGCCAGATTGCCCACTTCGTCATGCTCGGTGGATCCCTTCGGTTTGCCCGGTGCGATCGGTGTCTTGATCGGCATGGAGTTGTTCAGGAGCTTGCCCCTCTCGTTGGCATAAGATTGTTCGAGTAATCCCTCGACGGGAACATCGATGAAATCGGCGTCGGCCATGTAGAAATTTCGATCGGCGAAGGCAAGGTTTTGAATATTGATCAGATCAGCAAAAGTGTCGGGCGCCCCCCATTCGAGATCGTCGGTGCCGCGGGCTTGAACGATGTTGAGCATGAGGGCGAGAGTCGCCCCCCCACTGGAGGGCATGGGCATTCCGAAGACGGAGTAGGGGCCAAATTGGGTCCGGACCGGCTTGCGGGTCACGGGTCGGTATCTTTCCATGTCGGAGAGTGTCAGGATCCCGGGCGAAGTCGGGGAGTTTTGTACCGCATCGACGATTTCGTCGGCAATCTCACCGCGATAGAAAATTTCCTCACCTTTGCTCGCAATCAATTCGAGGGTGTCGGCATAGTCGGGATTCTGAAAAAGATCCCCAGCGCGCAAGGGGGTTCCGTCCTCACGACTGAAGAGCTTTTGGGTGGCGGGAAACTGAGAGATTCGGTTCTAGTGGTGCTCCAGGTTAGCGGCGAAGGTTTCGGAGACGCGGAATCCCGTTCGCGCGATTTGGATCGCGGGGCGGCAAACTTCGGAGAAGCTGAGTGTGCCGTGTTCTTGGAGTAGCCAGTAGCATGAGGCCAAGGTCCCCGGTACGCCTACAGAGTTTCCGCCGGTGATTCTTTGACGAAACGGGATGCGCTTTCCATTCGAGTCGAGAAAGCGATGAGCCGAGAAGGCTTTGGGTGATTCTTCGCGTCCATCGAGGGCAAAGATTTTCTCTGTCCCTGAGTCGTATCCCATGGCAAAGAGGCCGCCGCCGATTCCGCTGGCGTAGGGCTCCGTGACAGAGAGAACCATTTGCACAGCGACAGCCGCGTCGAAAGCGTTTCCTCCGCCACGAAGAATCTCGACACCTGCCATGGTTGCGTGGTTCGACGACGAGGTCACCATCCCGTGTTCCGCGAAATACGATCCCCCTGACCCAGGACCAAATCGGGTGCCCACGGTTTGCCGGACTTCGGGGTCGGATTCGTTGACGATTACGGGAGAGGCGGCGGCGTCGATCACCGCTATGGCGAGAATCAGGAGGAGACCGCGCGAGAGATTGGATAGAATTTTAGTCATAGGAATTGTACGGAAATACTCCCGGAGGGAGCGGGCTCAGGCGAAGAAGGTGAGGGCTGTCCATCCGCCGACCGCGATGATCGCGGCGACACAACAGGGGACAATTTGGGTGCGGACATGGTCCATCAGATCGCATCCGGTCGCGAGAGAGCTGAGCACGGTCGTGTCCGAGATGGGAGAGGCCTGATCACCAAAGACACTGCCGTTGATGACCGCCGCGAAGCAGAGCTGAAGGAAGAAAACCGGATGATCCAAGGAGGATTGTGTCGCCAAGCTCCAAGCCAGAGGCATCGCTAACGGGAAGGTGACCGCAAAAGTGCCCCAGCTGGTTCCCGTGGAGAAAGCAATCACCAGGGTCAGGATGAAGAGAAGGAGCGGTAGCAAGTGGTAGGGAAGAGAGCTTCCTAATAATTCGACGAGAAAAAGGCCACCGCCGGTTTCCCGGCTCAATCCCCCAATGATGACGGCCAAGAGAAGAATCACGGCTCCATAAACCACCCCTTGCAGACCTGTGGAGATCCCCTCAATCAGAGACTTGAGGGACATGCCCCGAAATCGGCTGGTGAGGGCTGCAACGAAGAGAGCGATCGCGAAGGCCCAGAGAACGTTGGGCGAGTCGAAAAGCAGATAGGTGCCGACGGCGATGCCGATGATGAGAACCAAGGGAAGGAAAAATTCAAATGGGGCAGGGCGGTAGCCCTCGGGAACCGAAGCGGAGTGGAGGGATTTGTTTTCTTGAAGGGGAGTCGATCCGGGACGGTCAAGTTCTCCGGTTTCCCGGGATCGCCGGATGGCCGCTTTCAGGCCCTTCCCCATAAAGGGGAGTCGATCGATACTGATCAAAAAGGTGAAGAAAACCGCGAGGATCGCGTAAAAAAAGAGGGGAACGGAGGAGAAGAAAAAGGCGAGCCGGAGTTCTTCGGTAGCGAGGGCTGCGACTCCGCCGACGAAGAGCAGCCCCTGAACGTAAAAGGGCCAGGCGTTGAATGGCAGTAGGACGGCGATCGGAGAGGCGGTGGAATCGACAATGAAAGAAAGCTCTTCGTGGCTGATCTTTTCTTCGTCTGCGACCGGTTTGACGGTGGTTCCCACCAGGAGGGTGCTGATGGTTCCTCCTTGGAAGAAAAAGATGCCGAGGAACCATGCCGACAATTTGGCCGTCTTCGGCCCTCGGACGAAGCGATGGGTGATCCAGTCCGCAAAGGCTTGGGCCGCACCGTTGCGCGACCAGATGCCGAGTAGGCCGCCAAGGAATCCCAGATACAGAATGATGACGAGCGCCGCGGAAGGGGACGCGACCCCCGGGATCAGCACTTCTTCAGTGATGTTGTAGTTGCCCAGTAGTAGGGCTCCGGTGACAATCCCAGCGAGCAGAGAGGTCACGGGTTCTCGCGTTAAGAAGCAGAGGATGATCGTGACGAGAGCGGGAAAGATCGACCAAAATCCGTGGTGTTTCTCAGCCACCAAATGATAATATGCAGGAGCACTCGAATCCGAACGCTCTACGATCCACTCCTCATCCACACCAGGATCTGCGTCAGGGATATCGGAAGTAGAAGACTGAAGGCGTTCCCAAAGAATTGAGTCGGGAGCCTCGATGAAGAGAGAAGTTCCCGCGGCCTCTTGTTCTTTTTCAACCGCTTCGCTGTCGAGAGGGCTGGATTTGACTACCCATGTCTCTGATGAATACTGGCCGGCCCACCAGGACAAGCAGGCCGCGACAAGAAATACCCAAAGGGGGACCGACCGCAGCAGCCTCACTCTTTGACTCCTTCGGGCGGACTGGTTTGAAAGGCGATGCGGTCAATCGAGAAGATCTCGTCAGAGGCGTTGAAATAGCCTGAGAGCCCGAATCGTAGGTAGTTGATCTCACGATCAGGGCTGGTTTTCCCTTTTCCGAGGAAGAGGAACGGACCATCCGCTACTTGGTAGTATAGTTCGAACAGCTGATCCGCTTGATCGATTTTCATGGCAAGCGTGACGGGAACCTCTTGAACCGCGCCGAACACGGGGAGGGGATCCATGGAAACGGCCCCGTCTCCGAAGCTTTCACCGAGAACCGAAACCTCGTTTGCACCCGTTCGTTCGAGACGAATTTGGGCGAGTACATGTGGTCTTTCTTCATCGGGACTATCGACGACCCCGAGGCGAAGGGTTTCGGAAGCGGATTTCCCGCTAAACGACCATTCTTGGATTTCCAAAACCACCCAGAGAGGATCGATACCGAATCCATCATCTGAAACGTCGATGTAGGCGTTCGCGATACCACCGGGTGTTCTCCCGATTTCAAAGAAGCCCTCGCCATCGGTGCTTGAGCGATCAAAGGCGCCGTCCCAAGGATTCTGGAATTCTCCAGATGATTCCACCGATGTGAGAAAAGTGCCTTCCGGATCCTCGAAGTTCCATTCGTAGAGGATCTCTGCCTGAGTGGAGCCAGCGAGCAAGAGTCCGAGAAGAGTATATCGAAATTCAGAGAGTGAGATCATAGTTGCGGGTTCCTGTAAGTCTGCCGACGATCGCGTGAATGTCTACACACAACCTCGGAGACCATGGGCCTGCCGAAGGCTTTCGCTGAAAGACCTCATGGAAGGCGGGTGAAGTGGGAGAATTTGAGTTGGGAAGCGATTCGCTTCCCACTCTTGACTAGGACAGTTGCTTATTCGATCTCCGCGGACGACGAAGGAAAGCAATGGCCAGAGAACCCAATCCAAGCA
This sequence comes from Puniceicoccus vermicola, assembly GCF_014230055.1. NCBI lineage: Bacteria > Pseudomonadati > Verrucomicrobiota > Opitutia > Puniceicoccales > Puniceicoccaceae > Puniceicoccus > Puniceicoccus vermicola. The sequence goes on from NZ_JACHVA010000079.1 coordinate 19,112, forward strand.
GGCCTGCGAATTGTTCCGGTTCCGGGACCGCCGCTGTGAAGGAGACATCGTCAATGGCCATCCCGTGATCGAATGCTTCGGTATCATCATCGTGGAACCATCGTATCCAAAGTTCGCTTCCCTCTGCCCAGACAATATCGGAGACAGTGACGGATGAAAGCACGCTTTGATTTTGAGGTAGAGACCCATTCAGATTTTCTGCGACTCCACTGTTGTGAAGACTGGTAAACTCAAGATCTGGAATTTCCGTCCATGAGCCTGAATCCAGATTCGCGACCATTCCGATTTGGTAGCTCACGACAAACTGATTGCTTTGAGCGGTTTCACTTTCGAACCACTGCTCACCGGTATAGCCGAGAGTGAATTCTGTAAGTGTCGCTCCCGTGTTGTTGACCAGATTGAGGCCAAGCATCATATCTCCAGTCCCGGAGTAGGGACGCGTTCCTAGTGCTCCATCAGAGGCACTGGCACTGGAGCGCCACTGATATAGGTGAGACTCCGTCGAATTTCCCGAGCTGGTGATTCTGTAGTTCGTTGGTGCGCCTGAAGTGGCGGTTTGGTAGGCATACCATCCGGTGAATGTCGGTCCCGGAGTCGTCGGTCCCGGGGGCGGAGCCGAACCGTCATTCCACTCAGGAGTTGCGGCGCCAGAAGGAAGACCTGAGTCAAAATCCTCGGTGTAGGTAGATCCGGCTGTGTCATAGGAAATTCCGGTAGAGGGGAGCTGCGGACGATTCTCCGCAGAGGAAAAGCAATCCGACGGTTGCTCCAATGATAGGTTTCGTGGTGAAGTTTCGCTTTTTGATTTTTATATTTGTCATGGTTTTGCTCCGATTATTTACTATTTTTTCATAATTAGAGGGCGGATTCGGCCTCTAATGCAGGTTCCATGCCTAGCGATTCGCGGCAGTGCGGGACGGAGAGATCTGTCATCAGTCGGACTCCGGGCTTTGCGTTGAGAAGAGAGGGGATCGCGTTAACCAAGGCGGCTACGGTAGCGAGGTCGCCGGCGACTCCTCCTGGGATTGTTGCCTCGATCGAGGGAGAAGAGTCCAAGCGAATCATATCGTGTGGGTTCTCCGCGTCTAGGTACATTTTGAGATCGAGATGAATCCAGAATCCCTCGGCAGTTTCGGCTTGGACAACTTGGTGAAGTCCGGCGGTCTGTCCGGTTTCAACGGAGAAGTAGGCTGTTTCGATGTCGTGGTCTGCGATGACCGGATCAATGGTCTCGGAGATCATGCCGATCTTCCATCCGAGAGAGTTTGCGATGAGTGCCAGAGATTCTTGGAATCCGGCGTGTCCCGCTTTGCCTTGGGAGGCAAGAGAGCGAAACTCTTCGGGATCCATTCCACTGCCCACTTTTTTCTGGAGAGGCTGACGCCGCGTCGATGCGTCGACGACCCGTTCCCCATAAACTCCTTTTACCGATGCGCAAACCCCGCTGAGGCAGATTGGGAGAACGTCTAATACATAGCCGGGATTGACTCCTGTCCCCAGCACACGGCCGCCCGTGGTTTGGCAAAGCTCGTCAATCTCCTGGGTGGTTTCTGGGGCTCGGAGAGCGGGGAAGAGGAGCTCTTCGCAAGAAGAGACTACGGCGATTCCATGCTCCAACATGGGGCGGATCTGTGCGAACGATTGCTCGGCCTTTGATCCGGCGGTGTGCACGATGGCGTCTACCTCGGTGCTCGCGAGGAGTGCGGCAAAACTTTCGTAGACTTTTGCTTCCGGGAACGAGGACAGGTCTCCCGTGATTTCCCCCAATGAGCGCCCGATCAATTCGGGGCGAATGTCGATTCCGCCTACAACTTCGACCCAGCTTTTACGGGCGAGAAGGCGGAGGCTGGAGATTCCAATGGGACCCAAACCAAATTGGGCGACTTTGATGCGTTTGTTAATGTTCATACTGGACTCCCTTTATCAGGAGTGATGCCAAGTATGAAATTGACGCTTACATTGAAGTCTTTTTGAGTTATAAATGTATGTAGTTCAGTCTCTTAAATGTTTTAAGGGTCACGCCTGGCATTGCTTGATAATGTTGTCTAATAAGCATCATTATTGTATTAAATGCAACATTTTCGACTGCAGAAACTGTCTGTAGCCATGGGGTTGTGCCCGATTGTTAGCCGGGAGGAGGAGAGTTGCTCCGTGGATTGAGCTAAGTCGTCGAGAGAACTTTTTTCGCTTTCCGAAAAAAGGCGGTTCGCTCGATTCCTGCCATCCGCGCTGCGAGGGAGTAGTTTCCTCCGGCCCTCTCGACGATACTCCTGAAGTAGGCTTGCTCAAAGCGATCTTTGGCGATGTGGAAAGGTAGACCCGTGTCTACTTCGAATTCACTGTTGAAATCCGATTTGAGATCGGCAGCTGCTCTTACTTGAGAGGGAAGATCAGCCGCTTCGATGATCGGTTTTTGCACAAGAATGATTGATCTCTCAACCAGATGCTCCAGTTCGCGAATGTTTCCCGGCCAATTGTAGCGCTTGAGGACGGAAATCGCATCGCTGGAAAATTTCTTGGGTTTGTCCGTTTTGTCGCGGAAGCGTTCCAGAAAAAAATTGGCAAGGAGGGGGATGTCGGAAGGCCGCTCGCGGAGTGGGGGCAGATTCAGGTTCACGACGTTCAAGCTGTAGAACAAGTCCGCTCGAAACTCGCCCTCGTCGACGCGCTTATTAAGATCTTGGTTTGTTGCGGCGACAATGCGCGCTTGTGAGTGGAGCTTCCGGTTTCCCCCGACTCGGTAGAACTCGCCACTTTGGAGCACTCGCAAAAGTTTTGCTTGGAGCGAAAGAGGAATTTCGCCGATCTCGTCGAGGAAAAGGGTCCCGGATCCCGCTTGTTCGAACCGGCCAATTCTGGATTGGATCGCACCGGTGAAGGCTCCCTGTTCGTGACCGAATAGCTCGCTCTCGAGCAGATTCTCTTGGATCGCAGCACAGTTGATCACTACGAAAGGCTCTCTGGATCTCCGGCTGTAACGGTGAATGGCGTGGGCGAGGAGCTCCTTACCGGTCCCCGTTTCACCTAATATCAGGATTCGACTGTCGGCGTCTGCAGCGATGTGGGCGAGCTCAAGCAAGGCGACCATCTTCGGCTCGCAGGTGCGGATTCCCTCCTGAATTGTTTCGAGGGGAGAATGGGCGTCCGCCTCGGTCTTCTCAATGGCCCTGCGCAGGCGGGAGCTGAGTTCCTTGGCGACGAGAGGTCGAGTAATATAGTCAGTGGCTCCGAGTCGGGTGGCCTCCTGGGCTGTTGAAGCGTCGCCAAACCCCGTGACCATAACAATCGCTCCTTGAAACCCGCGGCTCCGCAGACGTTGAATGACTTCGAGTCCATTGATCTCACGCATCACCAAGGTGGTAACCACCAGATCGACGCCATCGTCGAGAGCTCTTCGGATTCCCCGAATTGGACTTTGGCAGATTGTCACCGAGAATTCATTGCGGAGCAGTCCGCGAACTTCATGGAGGAAGCTCGGTATATCGTCGATGATCAAGACTTTGGTCATGTGTTGCTTAAAATGCAACGTCAGGTGGGGAAGGCAAGGAGCATCTGCATCATGACTCGAGGCGGGTTGTCTTTTTGTAGTTTGTAATATTGTGCAAGATGTTGATTGTTATGATTTAATGGGGTTCTGTTTTTGCGGGCGGGGTGAAGGTGAACTATATTTGGCATCACTGTTGCTATTTTCGATTTCATGGGAATTGAAAAAAGGTTCATCGTCATTTCCCGGGGAAAGCATGCTTAATCTTGAGGAAGAAGTATTCCGTATCCCTGAAGCCATAAGCGGTTCTTTTGATGACCTTGATCTTGTTGTTCATGCCCTCGAGCACGCTGGTGTTGAGTGGGTATTTGGCTGAGGCTATGATTCCACGGAGGTAGGGTCTGAGTTTATCAGCGAAGGCGAGCAGGGGTTTGATTTTGGACTCACGGCACATCCTCCACCATGTGCGCCAGCGTTTGAAGGCGCCCCAGATGCTTGAGCTTCGCCATAGTTCTTTGAGCTGTTCTTTCAGGACGTAGACTTGAGCCAAGGATTGGTTGGCATTCATCAGCTCTTCGAGCCTGACAAGTTCTTCTTCATTGAGGTTGTCCTTGTTCTTTAGAAGTAACCATCGGCTACGTTTGACCGCTCTGCGAGCCGACTTGTTCTGCCTTAGTTCATTGGCCTGATCCACGCGGACTCGGTCGATGACTTCACGGCCGTATTTGGCAACGACATGAAAAAGGTCGTAGACGACTTCCGCATTCGGGCAGTGCATCTTCACCTCCAGGTCAAAGGCGCTGTTCTGATCCATCGCGACCGCTTCGATTTGATCGCAGTGTTCGCCCAGTGATTCAAAGAAGGGGCGTATGGATTCGCGACTGCGCCCTTCACCGATCCAAAGCACTTGCCGAGTGTCCGCATCGGCTACGACGGAGGCGTAGCGGTGCCCCTTGTGCAATGCGAACTCATCCATGACCAGAGTTCTGAGCGAACCGTAATCGACTTCAGGCAACTCCCGAACCAACCTAGCTTTGTCAATGCGTTTGACGGTGTGCCAAGGCAA